>JBOIFZ010000141.1:0-1815 GCA_050741735.1 Burkholderiales bacterium | reverse complement strand
GCGTCAACGATCTTGTCGCTGGCCTCCGGCCAGCTTGTTCCAGTGGTCGTGGCGGTGGCGGCGCTCGTCGCGATAGTTGGTCACTTCCAGCCGCAAGCCGTCCGGGTCGCTGAAGAAGGTCGCGTAGTAATCCGCCGCGTATTCCGGGAACAGCTTCGCTTCCGAAGCGTCGATACCCGCAGCCCGCAAATTCGCTGCCGCGTCTTTCACCTCGTCGTTCCCATCCACGCGCAGACATAAGTGATGCAGTCCCGGCGCATACGAGTCATGAGGAATCCGCCTTCTGGCCGGCCGCAGCACAAAGCCGAAGTGCCGGTTGAAGTATTGAACGTGCGGGTCGCCACCGATCGTGAACGTGTTCTTCCTGAAGCCGAGGGCGGCCATTGCCTTGTCATAGAACGCCTCGGAACGAACGAGGTCGCTCACTGCGATATAGATGTGATCTATTCCGATGACTTCGGTCATTGGTGCGAAGACCCCGGGCTTTCGACCCCGGGTTTCGGTACCATTATGCCCAAATGCAATCCCATGCCAGGGAGGAAGTCCTCGTGTTCGAAAGCATTTCCCCGGGAGCTGCGCCGTGACCATCCTGCTCGGCTGCGTTGCCGACGACTTCACCGGTGCGACCGATCTCGCCAACACGCTGGTCAAGGCCCACATGCGCACCGTGCAATTGTTGGGCGTGCCGCGTCCGGGCCTGAAAGTGCCCGCCGCAGACTGCATCATCGTGGCGCTCAAGTCGCGCAGCAATCCTGCCGACGAGGCGGTCACCATGTCGCTCGCCGCTCTCGACTGGTTGAGTCAACAGGGCGCGAAGCAGTTCTATTTCAAATACTGTTCGACCTTCGATTCCACCGACAAGGGCAACATCGGCTCCGTCGCCGACGCGATGCTGGATGCGATAGGCGCGGATTTCACTGTGTTCAACCCGGCATTTCCGACTAACAAGCGCACCGTCTATAAAGGGTATCTGTTCGTCGGCGACGATCTGCTATCCGAATCCGGGATGCGCCACCATCCGCTCACCCCGATGACCGATCCTTCGCTGGTCCGGGTGCTGCAGCGCCAGACCAGGCACAAGGTCGGATTGGTGACGTACGCGACCATCGTGAACGGAGCCGAGGCGATCCGCGACGCCTTCGAAAAGCTCCGCAAGCAGGGAATCCGCCATGCGATCCTCGACTCGATCACCGACGAACATCTGGTAACGCTTGGCGAAGCGTGCGCCGAACTGAAGCTCGTCACCGGTGGCTCCGGAATGGCGATGGGCCTGCCCGGGAACTTCGTTCGCAAGGGCCTGATGAAAAGCGGCCAGCACTCACAGTTGCCGAAAGTCAGCGGTCCCACCGCGGTGCTGGCGGGATCCTGCTCGGTCGCGACCCAGGAGCAGGTCGCACTTATGAAGCAGGATCACGAGTTCTTCGAACTCGAGCCGATGGCAATTGCTTCCGGTCGCGACCTCGCGCAGGAAGCGCTCAACTGGGCCGCGAGCCGGCTTTCCGAAAAACCGGTCCTGATCTATTCGACCGCCACTCCCGAGCAGGTAAAGGCGGTGCAGGAACGCCTCGGCCGCGAGCATGCCGGCGCGCTGGTTGAGGAAACCCTGGGCAAGATCGCCCGCGGGCTGGTGGCGGGTGGTGTGCGACGGCTGGTGGTTGCAGGTGGCGAGACTTCCGGCGCGGTGGTCGGGGCGCTCGGCGTCGAGGGCCTCGCAATCGGCCCGGAGATCGACCCCGGGGTGCCCTGGACGTTTTCGATCGGCGAACCGGCGTTGGCGCTGGCGTTGAAGTCCGGCAACTTCGGCACTGCGGATTT
>JBOIFZ010000140.1:0-1821 GCA_050741735.1 Burkholderiales bacterium | reverse complement strand
GGCAACCGCGATCTGCTGCGGGTGATCGTCGAGCAAGCGCCCGGCTCGCTCGACGAGCTGGCACGGATTACCGGCAAGGCGAAGTCGAACCTGTCGCGGACCCTGAAGACGATGGCGGGCTATGGCTTGGTCCGGCTGGAACGCGGCGAGAGAGGGCGGATCACGCCGAAGGTGACCCATGACCGGGTGGAACTCGATCTGCCGCTCACGCGATCGCGGAAGGCGAGCTGAGACATGACCGCTTGGCGGCGAGCAGGCCGCGGGCCGTCGCCAGTCAGGCTGGCGCGTTGCGCGCCATCGCTACGCGGCTGCGGCGTTCGCAGTTCTGTTCTGAGCTGGCGGGGTAAGCTAGTATTGTAGCACATAAATAAAGGCGCATGTGTATAGTAGCACATAAATAAAGGCGCATGTGTATAATGGCATCATCTTCACTCTCACAGAGTAAGGTGTCGCCATGCGCCAGACCGAATTACGATTGTCGAGGAAGGCCCGGGAGCGGATCGAGGAGATTCGCTCGAAGGGCATGCACCACGCCCGTGAGGTGAATCGTGCGCACATTCTGTCGGCGTTGGACCGGCAGGTGTCTGAGGCGCAGATCGTGGAGATACTGGGCGTGGGGCGCAAAATGATCTGGCGGACACGTGCGGCCTATCTGGAAGGAGGCGTCGAGTACGCGCTGTTTGACGTGCAGCGTCCTGGCAAGCCGCGACAATACAAAGCCGACGCGGAAGCCCGAGTGATGGCGCTGGCCTGCTCTGGGCCGCCAGAAGGCGCCCGGCGTTGGACGCTGATGCTACTGGAGCAGGCGGCGCGATCCGAGTCGGGGATGTCCGACATCAGTCGCGAGACGATTCGTCGGCTTCTAAAAAAAACTGCCTCAAACCCTGGCGCCGGCTGATGTGGTGTGTGGGTGTTCTGACCCAAGAGTATCGGCAACGCATGTACGACTTGCTGGCGCTCTACGCGCGGCCATACCGGCACAACGAGCCGGTGATCTGTCTGGACGAAAAGAGCACCCAATTGCTCGGCCATAGCCGGCCACCACTGGCGATGCGTAGCGGCACGCCGCCCCGGCTGGACTATGAGTACGTCCGCCGCGGCACGTGCAATGTGTTTGTCGCAGTGGAGCCGCAGGCGGGGCGGCGCACCGTGAGCGTGACCGCACATCGGGCCAAGCCGGACTTCGTTGCGTTCGTGCGTGATCTGCTGGAACGGGTCTATCCTTGGGCACGCCGGATTCATCTGGTTATGGACAACCTGAATACGCACTTCCGCAAATGCTTCGAGGAAGTGCTCGGTCCATCGGCCGCAGACCATCTGCTTCGTCGCGTCGAATTTCACTACACGCCCAAGCACGCGAGCTGGCTGAACATGGCCGAGATCGAGATTGGCGTCCTGTCGCGCCAGTGCCTGGACCGGCGCTTGCCCGACATGATGACACTGACCCACGAGGTCAACGCTTGGCAAGCACGCCGAAATGCCGAGCGACGCACCATTCAATGGGGGTTCACTCGGCAGGATGCTGATCGGAAGATGAGACGGCATTATGTGTCGTAATTAATGCGTTTATGTACTAGTGGTGACTGCGCCACGGCCCGTGTAGTGGTCTTCAATAGCCAATCGGTCAGCCCATGCGCCCGGGCGCCAGATGCCCGTTCCGAAGCAGCGCAATGGCTCCTGGATCAGGTGATTGTCGAATTGCAGGTCCAGCACATCGTCTCCAACCACCGTGCAAACGTCGTGCACAAACGATTCAACACCTTTGTGGATGCGGGAAACGATCGAATATCCGGTTGGATCAAGATCGCTGGGGAGATAGAT
>JBOIFZ010000139.1:0-2933 GCA_050741735.1 Burkholderiales bacterium | reverse complement strand
AGTAGAAGTCGTCGCGGCGCTCGATGCCCGTGACTTCGAGCGCCCGCAGCGCGTCGATAACGCGGTCGGGCCCGACCGGAATGCCGGCTCCCCGCAGCACGCGCGCGAAGTGCATTACATTTTCCGCAAGCTTCAAGGTAAGACCTCGAGACTTTTAGTGAGCTGACAGCTCGGCGCGGACTTCCTCCAGCAGACGCGAAGCTTCGCTGCCGCGCACGCGAGCGATATCGTCCTGGTACTTGAGCAGCACGCCAAGCGTGTCGTTGATCGTGTCCGGATCGAGCGCGAGCTTGTCCAGCGTGACCAGCGCTTTCGACCAATCGATGGTCTCCGCGACGCCCGGAAGCTTGAATAGATCCATGGCGCGCAGTTTTTGCACGAAGGCGACCACCTCCCTGGACAGCCGCTGCGCGGTGCCAGGCGCTCTGCGTGCGAGGATTTCAATCTCCTGCGCGGCGCTCGGGTAGTCGACCCAGTGATACAGGCAACGGCGCTTGACCGCGTCGTGAATCTCGCGCGTGCGGTTTGAGGTAATAACGACGATGGGCGGTTCTGCGGCCTTGATGGTGCCGATTTCGGGAATCGTGACCTGGAAGTCGGACAGCACCTCCAGCAGGTAGGCTTCGAAAGGCTCGTCGGTACGGTCGAGCTCGTCGATCAGCAGTACCGGCGGCGAACCCTGCGGTCCTTCCAGTGCCCGCAACAATGGCCGGCGGATCAGGAAGCGCTCGGAAAAAATATCCTGCCCGAGCGCCTCGCGCGACGTCATACCTTGCGCCTCCGCCAGCCGGATCTCGATCATCTGCCGCGAGTAGTTCCACTCGTACACCGCGGAAGCGATGTCCAGCCCTTCGTAGCACTGCAGCCGGATCAGGCGCCGGCCCAGGACCTGCGCCAGTACCTTGGCGATTTCGGTCTTGCCGACACCAGCCTCCCCTTCGAGGAACAGCGGCCGGCCCATGCGCAAGGCGAGAAACACTGCCGTAGCCAGGCTGCGCCCGGCAACGTAGTCGCCGTCAGCGAGCAGCGCCAGGGTGTCGTCGATGGACTGCGGCAGCGACATGAATCGACCAGCCTACAGTTTCGATCGCCACTCGGCGACCCACATCGGCAGGAATGCATCGGGATCGTAAGGGTGCGCCTTCGCGGCCTCGGCAACAAAGCGGCCGACGCCTAGGCCAGGGCGCGACGATACATCGTAGCCGCCATCACGCGGTCGCGGCGAATGCTCGAGCAGGTCGAATCGCCAAGCCGGCGAGTATTCGCAGAACGATTCCTGCATGATGAAATTCGTCGTGCAGGCGTCGAGCTGGATGGCCGCGGCGGTGGCGACCGGCCCGAACGGATTGTGAAAAGACACCGGCGTATAGGCAGCGTCGGCAATTGCGGCGATCTTCTTGGCTTCAAGAATGCCACCGACGTGAATGGGGTCAGGCTGCAACACGCCGATCTCGTTGCCGGCAAGAAGCGCCTGCAGGTGGTATTTCGTGTAGCAACGCTCGCCGGTCGCGAGCCGGGTGCGGATTGAACGGCCGACTTTGGCGAGCGCCTGCACGTTTTCCGGGTCGCACGGCTCCTCGAACCAGTAGAGCTTGTACGGTTCAAGTTCCTGCGCGATCGCTATCGCGGACCCCGGGCTGAAGCGGCCATGGCAGTCGATCAGCACGTCGATGTCCGGCCCGACCGCGTCGCGCACGCAAGCAACCATTTCCACGGCGCTGCGCACCAGTTTCGAGTCCGGATCGCGCCCGGCGTTCGCAAATGGATCGAACTTGAGACCCCGATACCCCTTGTGCGCCACCCGTGCCGCCGCGCGGCCGATTTCATCAAGCGTCGCGCCGCTGCCATACCAGGCGTTGGCGTAGGCCGGCAGCCGGTCGCGCACCAGACCGCCGAGCAAATCGTACACCGGGCGGTCGAGCGCCTTGCCGACGATGTCCCAAAGCGCGATCTCGATGGCGCCGATTGCAGAGTTGAGAATCGGTCCGCCGCGGGCGAACTCGTTGCGGAACATTTCCTGCCACAGGCGCTCGATGGTGAAGGCCGACTGCCCCACAACAACACGGCGCGCGAGCTGCTGGATTACCGCCTCGACCGCCTTTGGCTGGAACTCGCAGGTCCCCTCTCCGATGCCCTCGATCCCGTCGTCGGTAAAGACATGGGCAAATACCCAGTTGCACCACTTTGCGCCCACCACGTAAGTGTCGATGCGGGTGACTCGGCAATCGCGTCGAACGCCCATTTCAGGCGGGCCCTCGTTGGCGCGCATATGCGTGGACTGCTTCGCCTGGACGCTGCGAGCCTCCGCTGACCAGTATCACGCTCGCCACGGAACTATGTCGCTGCTTCAACCGCCCGCCTGGCCATGACGGTGACGAGATGGGCGCGGTATTCCGCGCTGGCATGCATGTCGGAATTGAGTCCGGCGGCGGCCACCTTGATATTGGCAACCGCATCGGCAGAAAACTTCGACGCCAACGCCTTTTCCATCTCCGTCACGCGGAACACGCTCGGACCGGCGCCGGTCACTGCCACCCGCATCCCGCCGGCGGTTTCGGCCACGAACACGCCGACAATCGCGTAGCGCGACGCCGGGTTCTTGAATTTCATGTAGCCGGCACGTTTCGGTATCGGAAAGGAAATCGATGTGATGATCTCGCCCGCCTGCAGCGCAGTTTCGTACATGCCCTTGAAAAACTCCCCGGAGCCAATTTTGCGCTTGTTGGTCACGATGGTGGCGCCGAGCCCGACAACAGCAGCCGGATAGTCGGCAGCCGGATCGTTGTTCGCCACCGAGCCGCCGAGCGTGCCCATGTTGCGCACCATGCGGTCGCCGATGCTGCCGGCGAGCCGGGCCAGCGCCGGGATCGCTTTCATCACGTCTTTGGACGCCGCCACCGCTGCGTGGGTGGTCATGGCCCCGACAGTGACGC
>JBOIFZ010000138.1:0-3382 GCA_050741735.1 Burkholderiales bacterium | reverse complement strand
TGCCGCTGCTGGTGGATGCGGACACCGGCTTCGGCGGCGCCTTCAATATCGCCCGCACCGTCAAGTCGCTGATCAAGTTCGGCGCCGGCGCGATGCACATCGAGGACCAGGTCCAGGCCAAGCGCTGCGGGCACCGGCCGGGCAAGGAAATCGTCTCCCGCGACGAGATGGTGGACCGCATCAAGGCGGCGGTGGACGCGCGCACCGATCCGGACTTCGTGATCATGGCCCGCACCGACGCGCTCGCCGTCGAGGGCCTCGACGCAGCGATCGAGCGCGCCCGGGCCTGCGTGGAAGCCGGCGCCGACATGATTTTCCCGGAGGCGATGACGGACCTGTCGATGTACAGGAAGTTCACCGACGCGATGAAGGTTCCGGTGCTCGCCAACATCACGGAGTTCGGCGCCACACCGCTTTTCACCGTGGAAGAATTGCGCGGTGCAAACGTCTCGCTGGTGCTTTATCCGCTGTCGGCATTTCGCGCGATGAACAAGGCGGCGCTCAAGGTCTATGAGACGGTCCGCCGCGAGGGTACGCAGAAGAACGTGGTCGATATCATGCAGACCCGCAACGAGCTTTACGATTACCTCGACTATCACCGGTTCGAGTCGAAACTGGACCAACTTTTCGCGAAGGAAAAGGGAAAATGAGCGACGCGACCCAACTCACTCCCAAGCCGAAGAAGTCGGTAGCGCTCTCCGGAGTCCCGGCCGGCAACACCGCGCTGTGCACCGTCGGGCGCACCGGCAACGACCTTCACTATCGCGGTTACGACATCCTGGATTTCGCGGAGGAAGCCGAGTTCGAGAACATTGCCTACCTTCTGGTGTACGGTAAGCTGCCGACGGTCGCCGAGCTGGCGGCTTACAAGCGCAAGCTCAAGGCGCTGCGCAGCCTGCCCGCGTCGGTTCAGGACATCCTGGAGTGCATCCCGGCAAACACGCACCCCATGGACGTGCTGCGAACCGGCTGTTCCGCTCTGGGCGCGGTGCTTCCGGAACACCAGGACCACAAGCTCAGCGAGGCGCGCGACATCGCCGACAGGATGATAGCCAGCTTCGGTTCGATGTTGCTCTACTGGTATCACTTTTCGCATTCGGGTGGGCGCACCGAAGTCGAGACCGACGACGATTCGATCGGCGGTCATTTCCTGCACCTCCTGCACGGCAAGAAGCCGTCGGCGCTATGGGAACGGGCGATGCATACCTCGCTGATCCTCTACGCTGAACACGAGTTCAATGCGTCCACGTTCACCGCGCGCGTCATCGCCGGCACAGGCTCCGACATGTATTCGGCGGTAGGCGGCGCGATCGGCGCGCTCAAGGGACCCAAGCACGGCGGCGCCAACGAGTTCGCCTTCGACACCATCGGGCGCTACGACAACCCGGACGACGCTGAAGCCGACATCGTCAGGCGCGTTGCCGAGAAGCAGATCATCATCGGCTTCGGCCATCCGGTGTACACCACCGGCGACCCGCGCAACCAGGTGATCAAGGAAGTCGCGCGGCGGCTTTCGAAGGACGCGGGCGACATGAAGCTCTTCGACATCTCGGAGCGCGTGGAACAGGTCATGTGGCGCGAGAAGAAGATGTTCCCGAACCTGGACTGGTACAGCGCCACCAGCTATCACATGATGGGGGTGCCGACCGCGATGTTCACGCCGATCTTCGTCATCAGCCGCACTTCCGGCTGGACCGCCCACGTGATCGAGCAGCGCATCGACGGCAAGATCATCCGTCCGAGCGCCAACTACACCGGCCCCGAGAATCTGAAGTGGGTGCCGATTGGAAAGAGAAGGTGAGGCGTAAGGCGTGAGGGGTGACGGGTGAAGGGAAAAAGCGGCGCAGCCTCCTCAAGCCCCCTTACTCCTCACGCCTCACCCCTCACCTGCCAGTGGGGGCACTGAGGCCGAATTCACAACACTGATCGCTAACAGGATCCAAGCAATGTCAGCACCCATCTCCAACGTCCGCCCCAAACCCGACAAGGTCCTGGTCGACATCGTCGACTACGTGAGCAAGTACAGGATCAAGAGCAAGGAGGCGTACGAAACCGCGCGCTACTGCCTGATGGATACGCTGGGCTGCGGCTTCGAGGCGCTCGAATATCCCGCCTGCACCAAGCTGCTGGGGCCTGTCGTCCACGGCACCATGGTGCCCAACGGCGCCAAGGTGCCCGGAACCCGGTTCCAGCTCGATCCGTTGCAAGCCGCGTTCAACATCGGCGCGATGATACGCTGGCTGGACTTCAACGATACCTGGCTCGCCGCCGAGTGGGGGCATCCGTCGGACAACCTGGGCGGCATTCTCGCCACCGCCGATTGGCTGTCGCGTAACGCAATTGCAGTCGGCAGGAAGCCGCTCACGGTGCAGGACGTGCTGACGGCGATGATCAAGGCGCATGAAATCCAGGGCTGCCTGGCGCTGGAAAACAGCTTCAACAAGGTGGGCCTCGACCACGTGGTGCTGGTCAAGGTGGCCTCCACCGCGGTGGTGGCGGGGATGCTCGGCCTGTCCAGTGAGGAGATGATCAACGCGGTCTCGCTGGCGTGGGTGGACGGTCAAAGCCTGCGTACCTATCGCCACGCCCCCAACACCGGTTCACGCAAGAGCTGGGCGGCGGGAGATGCCACCAGCCGCGCGGTCAGGCTGGCATTGATCGCCCAAACCGGCGAGATGGGTTATCCGTCGGTCCTGACGGCAAAGACCTGGGGTTTCTACGACGTGTTGTTCAAGGGCAAGGAATTCAAATTCCAGCGCCCCTACGGTTCGTACGTCATGGAAAACGTGCTGTTCAAGATCTCCTTCCCAGCGGAATTCCATTCGCAGACCGCGGTCGAATGTGCCATGCAACTGCATCCTCAGTTGAAGGATCGTTTCGACGACATCAAGAGGATCACCATTCGCACGCACGAAGCGGCAATCCGCATCATCGACAAGAGGGGTCCATTGAGCAACCCGGCCGATCGCGACCATTGCATCCAGTACATGGTGGCGGTTCCGATGATCTTCGGACGCCTGACCGCCGCCGACTACGAAGACAATGTGGCGGCCGATCCGCGCATCGACAAACTGCGCGACAAGATGGTCTGCGTCGAGGACAAGCAGTTCACCCGGGACTACCACGACCCAAACAAGCGCTCGATCGCCAACGGCATCACCGTCGAGTTCAAGGACGGAAGCCGCCTCAAGGAAGTGGTGGTCGAATATCCGATCGGCCACAGGCGCCGCCGCAAGGAAGGCATGCCGGTCCTGGTCGAGAAATTCAAGACCAACCTGGCGCGCCGCTTCCCGGCCAAGCAGCAGAAGGCGGTGTTGGAGCTCTGCTTGCATCCCGGCAAGCTCGCCGCCACGTCGGTCAACGAATTCGTGGATATGATGGT
>JBOIFZ010000137.1:0-1940 GCA_050741735.1 Burkholderiales bacterium | reverse complement strand
ACCTTCGTGTCCTTCGTGATTCAAGATTTTGACTTGCCTTCGCGTTGAGCGCGGTTGCCTTCAGGCGGTCGGCAGCTTGTAGTCCTTGAAGTCGTCGCGCAGCCTGGTCTTGAGCAGCTTGCCGGTGGCGGTGTGCGGCAACTGGTCCACGAACACGACGTCGTCAGGGATCCACCATTTCGCCACTTTGCCCTCGAAGAATTTGATCAGTTCCTCGCGGGTCACCTGTGCGTCTTTCTTCTTCACCACGATCAGCAGCGGCCGCTCGTCCCACTTGGGATGGAGCACGCCGATCACCGCGGCTTCCGCGACCGCGGGGTGCGCGACGGCGGCGTTCTCCAAGTCGATCGAGCTGATCCACTCGCCGCCGGACTTGATCACGTCCTTGGAGCGGTCGGTGATCTGCATGTAACCGTCGGGGTCGATGGTGGCCACGTCTCCGGTGGGAAACCAGTCGATTCCCTTCTCGTCTTTGCGCATCGCGTCGCCGCCCTCGCCCTTGAAGTATCCGTTGCTGATCCACGGTCCGCGCACCAGCAGGTTGCCGAAAGCATTGCCGTCCCACGGCAGCTCATTGCCGGCGTCGTCCACGATCTTCATATCCACCCCGTAGACAGTGCGGCCCTGTTTTTTCTGGATCGCGTATTTCTGTTCTTTCGGCAGATTCAGATGCTTTGATTTGAACGTATTCGCAGTGCCGATGGGGCTCATTTCGGTCATGCCCCACGCGTGAAGCACTTGCACGCCATACTCTTCCTGAAAGGTCTTGATCATGGCGGGGGGGCAGGCGGAGCCGCCGATTACCGTCCGGTTCATGGTGCTGAATTTGAGCTTGTTCTGCGCCATGTACTGAAGCAGTGCGAGCCATACTGTGGGCACACCGGCCGATACGGTGACCCGCTCCGTCTCGAACAGTTCGTAGAGGCTCTTGCCGTCGAGCTGGAATCCGGGGAGCACCATCTTGGCGCCGACCAGGGCGCAGCTGTACGGCAAGGCCCAGGCGTTGGCATGGAACATCGGCACCACCGGCAACAACACGTCGCGCGCCGAGACGTTGAGCGCATCGGGCAGTGCCGCCGCATAGGCATGGATCACCGTGGAACGGTGCGAGTACAGAACGCCCTTCGGATTGCCGGTCGTGCCCGAGGTGTAGCACAGTGAAGACGCGGTACGCTCGTCGAATTCCGGCCACTCGTAAACGTCCGCCTGCGCATTCACCAGGTCTTCGTAGCACAGCAGGTTGGGGATATCGGCCTGGGGCATGTGGGCGCGGTCGGTCATGACGACCCAGCCTTTCACGCTCTTGCACATCGGCGCGAGCTTCTCGATCAAAGGCACGAAAGTCAGGTCGAACAGCAGATAGCTGTCCTCGGCATGGTTAACGATGTAGGTGATCTGCTCGGGAAACAGGCGCGGATTGATGGTATGCATCACCGCCCCGATGCCGGAAATGCCGTAAAAGGCCTCCAGGTGCCGGTAGCCGTTCCAGGCCAGCGTGCCGACGCGGTCGCCTGGTTTTACCCCGAGCGCGCCCAGGGCATTGGCAAGTTTGCGCGCCCGGCGATGCGCCTCACGATAGTTGTAGCGGTGTATCCCGCCGTCGACCAATCGCGACACGATTTCGGTGTCACCGTGGTGGCGGTCCGCGTGCCTGATCAGAGAAGAAATCAGCAGCGGGACATCCATCATCAGGCCTTGCATGGCGGGCTCCTATCGTAGATGCATTCTTGTGTCGGGATTCTAGCAGCTTGCGCCCGGCGCTCAGAACTGCAGCCGTGCCCTGGCCGAACCCTCATTGCGGTGCAAAAAAGACCGGCGTCGCCAAGCCGTTTGCCGGGGTTTCGCCCGGTTTACAATGGCGCGGCTTTCCGACTAGAATCAGCGCGCTGCAACGCGGCAGTTGGCAGCGATGGCTCTACTCGACACGGTCGGCGAGCAGC
>JBOIFZ010000136.1:0-2613 GCA_050741735.1 Burkholderiales bacterium | reverse complement strand
GGATTCGAACTTGGAATATTCAAAAATAGAATGCTATGATGCGGTGCCACTGGAGGTCCAATGCTTCTGCCAGCACAACGCAGCCAGACTGAACTGTTCGATCCGTCCGATACGCCTATACCGGCGTCAGGTGGGGACGTACCGTTTCGAACCCAACTGCTGAAGTGGGTAGGCAACAAGCAGAAGCAGGCGGACACGATCATTGCCTACTTCCCGACAAGCGTGAACAGGTACTTTGAGCCCTTCTTGGGAAGTGGTGGTGTGCTTGGTGTCCTCGCGCCCAAGAGAGCAGTCGCCAGCGATACCTTTAGGCCGCTGGTCGAAATTTGGCAGATGCTGCACTCACACAGAGAGGCGCTAAAGCTGCACTATGCTGATCGGCATGCGCTCATAGGCAAGCTTGGCAAGAAGCAGGCTTACGAGCAGGTGTTGAGCAGCTACAACAGGCAGCCAAACGGCGCAGACCTTGTCTTCCTGTGTCGCGCTTGCTACGGGGGCGTTGTTCGGTTCCGGAAGAATGATGGATACATGAGTACCCCATGTGGCGCCCATGATCCTGTGCCGCCCGAGAGCTTTGCGAAGCGAGTAGATGTTTGGCACGCGCGGACGCAGGGAACTGAATTCTTGCATCTTGACTTTGCCGATGCCATGGGCTTGGCAAAAGAGGGCGACCTGAACTGGCCCCCGAAAAACGGACGCCACGAAGTCTGTTAGTTTGACTTTGTGGAGGACATATGAAGGCAGGATCTGATCGGAGCTACACGGTCGAGTTTCGGGACTCGGCGGTCAAGCAGGTTGTTGAAGGCGGGCGCGGCATGTCGGCGGTGGCGCGCTCGTTGGAGATGTCGAGCAAGACGTTAGCCAACTGGGTCTATCGAGCCCGCAAGGGCCAGGCGCTGGTCAAGCGTGCGCCGGCGCAGCCGGTGTCTGAGTTCGAAGCCGAACTCAGCCGCTTGCGGCAGGAAACCGCCCGGCTGAAGCTGGAGAAGGAGATCCTAAAAAAAGCGGCGGCGTACTTTGCGAGGGAGTCGATGTGAAGTACGCGTGGATCGACAAGCATCGACAGACCTACTCGGCCACGATGATGTGCGAACTGCTGTCGGTGTCACGCAGCGGCCTGCATGAGGCGCGTGTGCGTGCGCCGTCCAAGCGCTCGCTGGACGACGAACAACTGGTCCAGCAGATTCGGCAGTCGCAAAGCAAACACCGAGGCCGCTACGGCCGGCGGCGCATGACCAGCGAGGTCAGCGAGGCGCAGGGTCGCAAGGTCAATCACAAGCGCGTCGCGCGGGTCATGCGCGAGCATGGACTGCAGAGCCACAAGCGTCGGCGATTTCGCGTCGTGACGACCGACTCCAAGCACGCACACCCCGTGGCACCGAATGTCTTGGAGCGCGATTTTGAGGCGACGGCGCCGAACCAAAAGTGGCTGGCCGATATGACCTACGTGCCCACCAGCGAAGGCTGGTTGTACCTGGCGCTGGTGCTGGACCTGTATGCGCGCAAGCTCGTGGGATGGGCGATGAGCGAGACGATGCCGCAGGAGCTGACGCTGTGCGCGCTGGACCTTGCCTTGGGCTGGCGTGATCCCGGCCCTGGCCTCGTGCATCACTCGGATCGCGGGTCGCAGTACGCGGCAAAGGACTATCGCAAGAAGCTCGCGGCACGGGGTATCACGGTGTCGATGAGTCGCAAGGGGGACTGCTGGGACAACGCGCCGATGGAGGCGGTCAACGGCACCTTGAAGGTCGAATGCGTGCATGACGCGCGCTTCGAGACTCGGGAGCAAGCGCGGCAGGCCATCGTCGAGTACATCGGTTACTACAACACTGAGCGGCGTCACTCCTCGCTGGGTAACATTGCGCCGGCGGAATTCGAGCGGCGCTGGCGCGCCGAGATCAAACCCAACGAGCAAAGCGCCGCGCCTGCGAGGCACCGCGTTACCCACCGACGGCCGGTTCCCGGTTCGTCGCAAGCGACCGAACCGGCCGTCCGTGGATAACGCTCATCGTGCTTCGTGGCGTCCACTGAACGGGGGCCGGTTCAACGTGCTCAAGAGCGCCCGCCTGGTCAACGGCCAGACTTGGAGCAGCACCTACGATCTGGACGGACGCCTTACCAGCTACACCCTGGGAGCCGCCACCGTCAGCCTCAGCTGGGATGCCGCCAGCCGTCTCACTGCCATCACCCACAGCACCGACGCCAACCTGAGCCAAGGCTTCGCCTACGACAACCTGGATCGGCTCACCGTCATGGCCTCGCCCCCCAGAGATCAAACCTTCGCCTACGACCTCACCGGCAACCTGCTCGCCAAGAGCGAACGCATCGGCACCAACCCCGTCTTCACTGACAGCTTCACCATTGCATCCACCAGCAACCGCCTGACCGCGATCGCCAACCAGGGCATCGGCTACGGCTTCGATGCCGCCGGCAACCGCACCACGACGCCTGCCATCACCCACACCTACAACGCACGGGGACGGATGGCGAAGTCAGTGGTGGTCAATGGCGCCACCAGCCAGAGCTACAACTACCTCATCAACGGCCTGGGGCAGCGGGTCAGAAAGACCGGCCCCAGCAGCGTCGTGCCGCAAGGCACGCGCATCTTTGTGT
>JBOIFZ010000135.1:0-8109 GCA_050741735.1 Burkholderiales bacterium | reverse complement strand
TCCTGGGCAGCGCTTCGCTGAATTCTGTCGAATTGCGCTTCGTCAGTGCCGACCTGGCGCGCGCGCGCCGGCTTGCGGCGCTGGAACGGGATTTCGACGCCAACCAGGAACTCGCTGCCCTGGTGGTCGATTTGATCGAGGAAGTGGGGCGTCTCAGGGCACAGCTCAGGGCTGCCGGTCTAGCGGCAGATTGATGGACTTCAGGCCCCGATTTTTCCTTTGCGAGTCCATGTATTGAACACCTTTGGGTTTGTTCTTCCTTCGTGTTTCTTGGTGTCCTTCGTGCCTTCGTGGTGAGATTTTCGGTCTTTGATCTTCGTCACTACATCAGGATGATGTCGTACTGCTCCTGCGTGTAAATCGTTTCCACCTGAAGTGAAATCGGCTTGGCGATGAATTCCTCGAGCATCGCCAGGCTCTGCGATTCCTCGTCGAGGAACATGTCAATCACCATCTGCGAGGCTAGGATGCGGAACTCGCGAGCGTCGAACTGGCGTGCCTCGCGCAACAGCTCGCGCAGGATTTCGTAGCAGATCGTCTGCGCGGTTTTCACCTCGCCGCGCCCCTGGCAGGTCGGGCAGGGCTCGCACAGTATGTGGGCGAGGCTCTCGCGGGTGCGCTTGCGGGTCATCTCCACCAGGCCGAGCTGGGTGAAGCCGTTCACAGTCATGCGGGTGCGGTCGAGGGCGAGCGCCTTCTTGAACTCGGAGAGCACCGCATCGCGGTGCACTTCGTTGTCCATGTCGATGAAATCGAGAATGATGATCCCGCCCAGGTTGCGCAGCCTGAGCTGGCGCGCGATTACCTGCGCGGCTTCCAGGTTGGTCTTGAATATGGTGTCGTCGAAGGTGCGACCGCCGACGAAACCGCCGGTATTGACGTCGATGGTGGTCAGCGCCTCGGTCTGGTCGATGATGAGATAGCCTCCGGACTTGAGCGGCACGCGACGGGCCAGCGCCCGCTCGATCTCGTCCTCGACGCCGTTCAAATCGAACAGCGGCCGGTCGCCGGTGTAATGTTCGATGCGGTCGGCAAACGACAGCGTGTAGTCGTTGGCGAACGCCTGCATGCGCTGGAAGGTTTCGCGCGAATCCACCAGGACGCGGTCGCACTGGTCGTTCACGAAGTCGCGCAGCACCCTGAGGCTCAGCGTCAGGTCCTGGTGCAGCAGCGCCGGGGCGGTGGCGGTGGCGGCCTTCTCCCTGATGTCGGACCAGAGTTTGCCCAGGTACTCGATGTCGGTGCCGAGCTCCTTCTCGCTCGCCGTTTCCGCCATGGTGCGGACGATGAAGCCGCCCGGCTCGTCCGCCGGAATGAGATGTTGCAGCTTTTCCCGGAGCAGCGCGCGCTCGGCCTCGTCTTCGATTCGCTGCGAGATGCCGATGTGGGATTCCTGCGGCAGGTAGACCAGAAGCCGCCCGGCGATGCTTACCTGGGTGGAAAGCCTCGCGCCCTTGGTGCCGATCGGATCCTTGATGACCTGCACCAGCAGCTTCTGGCCGTCGTGCAGGATGCGTTCGATGGGCTTGGCCTCGTCGTGGTTCTGGCGGTGGCCCCAGATGTCGGCGACGTGCAGGAACGCCGCGCGGTCCAGCCCGATCTGGATGAAAGCCGACTGCATTCCCGGCAGCACCCGGCTTACTTCGCCAAGGTAGATGTTGCCGACCAGGCCGCGGCTGCCGCTGCGCTCGACGTGCAGTTCCTGGACGACGCCCTGATGCATCATCGCAACGCGCGTCTCCTGCGGTGTGACGTTGATGAGGATTTCTTCGTTCACAAGAGCTGGAAGCCGAAGTGGCCCAGCAGGCGCGCGGTTTCGAATACCGGCAGGCCGACCACGCCGGTGTAGCTGCCGTTGATGGACTCGATGAACATCGATGCCTTGCCCTGGATGCCGTAGGCGCCGGCCTTGTCCAGCGGTTCCCCGGTGGCGACGTAACGCCGGATTTCGTCGTCTGAGAGTTCGCGGAAGCGCACCTCGGTCACCGAAAGCGCTTGCTGCAGCGAGTCATAGAACTTGATCGCCATGGCGGTATAGACGTGGTGAACGGTTCCGGAAAGCTGCTTCAGGATGGCGACCGCGTCCTCGCGGTCCTTGGGTTTGGCGAGGATGGTGTCGCCCAGGGCGACCGTGGTGTCGGCGGCAAGCACCGGATGGCGCGTCAGACGGCGCTGCTCCAGGCGCAACCAGCCCGCCTCGGCCTTGAGGCGCGCCACCCGCACCACGTACTCGCGCGGCGTTTCCCCCGGAAGCTCGGACTCGTTGAAATCCGCGTCCCGTCTGGCACCTTCGCGCAGCAGCAGCATTTCAAAGTTCACGCCCATCTGCTTGAGCAGATCGCGGCGCCGCGCGCTGCGCGAGGCAAGGTAGATGTGCTTTTCCAGCGACGCCACGGTTGCTGTTTTCGAAATCTCGTTATCGGTTGGCGCCGGGTGCGGCGCCGTCAATCGCGGTGGTACGGGTGGTTCTGGATCAGCGAAAGCGCGCGGTAAAGCTGCTCGGCAAGCAGCACGCGTACGAGCGCGTGCGGGAGCGTCATTGCCGAGAGCGACAACAGGAGATCGGCGCCCGCCTTCAGGTCCCGATCCAGCCCGTCCGCACTGCCGATCACGAACGCGACATCGCGCCCCCCCTGCATCCAGCCGTCCAGCTTGCGGGCCAGTTCGGCGGTGGAGAGCTGCTTTCCGCGTTCGTCGAGCGCTATTTTCACACAGCCGGAGGGAATGGCCGCAAGAATGCGCAATTTCTCGTCGGCAAGGACCCGGGCAACCGAGGCTTCGGAGGGGGTCTGGCGGCTGCGGGGGGCGGGCTTGATCTCGGTGAGAGCGATGCGTGCGGATCGCGGCATGCGGCGTGCATAGTCTTCGAACCCCGCCGCCACCCAGTCGGGCGGCTTATGCCCTACCGTGATGACGTGCAGCTTCACAATGCGGGCGCCGTCCCGTTGGTTACAGAGCGCGCGACGGCTCGGCTCCGGGCGCGTGTCGCCAATTGGTCGGGTGCGGGGAGGGCGGCGTTCCGCCCCACAGTTGCTCAAGGTTGTAGTAGGCGCGCACCGCCGGCTGCATCACATGGACGATGATCTCGCCGAGGTCCACCAGCACCCACTCGCCCGTCTGTTCGCCCTCGACACCGAGGACGCGCGCGCCGATCTGCCGGAGCTTGTCCTGCACGTTGTTCGCCAGAGCCTTGGTCTGTCGGGTCGATCCGGCGCTGGCGACGATCATGTAGTCGAACAGCGAGGTCATCTGCCTTACATCCAGCACCGTGATATCGGCTGCCTTGATTTCCTCGAGCGCTTCGACGACGGCCTGCTTGATGGCTTCAACGTGCATCGCGATCCTTGTAAAGGTGGTTGTGGTCAATGTATTCCAGAACGGTATCCGGGGCCAGATAGCGCGGGCTGGAGCCCTGCGCCAGCATGGCGCGGATGAGGGTGGCCGAGATGTCGAGCGCCGTGATTTCGCGGGTAAGAATCGAACCGGCGTTTGCATGCAGCATGCCGGGTGCGCCAGCCAGGCGCCGCAGGTAGATTTTTCGCAGCGGCGCGGGCAGCGCGGCCTGTAGCTCCTGCAGCCGAAACCCCGGGCGATACGCGATCACCACGTGGGCGCGGTCGAACAATTCCTGCCAGCGGTGCCAGGTGGTAAGCGCGGCAAATGCATCCGCACCCATCAGCAAGCAAAGCGGGCGCTCTCCCAGCTCGTCGCGCAATTCGGTCAAGGTATCGTAGGTGTAGCTGATGCCCTCGCGGCGGATTTCCCGGTCGTCTGCTTCGAACACGGGATTGCCGGCGATTGCGATGCGCACCATTTGCAGGCGGTGCGTGCCGCTCACCTGTGGCGCGTTTCGGTGTGGCGGGGTGCCGGTGGGGATGAAGCGCACGCGTGCCAAACCCAGCGCGTCCGCAAGTTCCTGCGCCAGCCGCAGATGCCCGAAATGGATGGGGTCGAACGTTCCGCCGAGAACACCAAGAGCGGGCAATGTCACGCGCTGAAAACCGCCTTTCGTCCTGGGTGGTTCAGAGCAGCGCCCGGCGGATGTCCGACAACACGCTGCTGAGGTAGGTAATGAACCTTGCTGCCTGCGCGCCGTCGACCGCACGGTGATCGTAGGACAGCGACAGCGGCAGCATCAGCCGCGGCATGAATTGGCCGTCCTTCCATACCGGTTTGGTTGTCGATTTCGATACGCCGAGGATGGCGACTTCTGGGGCGTTGACGATCGGCGTAAAGTGCGTGCCGCCGATTCCACCCAGGCTGGATATCGAGAAAGTGCCGCCTTGCAGGTCCGTGGGTCCGAGCTTGCCGTCGCGCGTCCTGGCGCTCACTTCGCCCAGTTCTTTCGCCAGTTGCAGCACGCCCTTCTGGTCCACGTCGCGGATCACCGGCACCACCAGACCGCCCGGCGTGTCCACGGCAACCCCGATATGGTAGTAACGCTTGAGGATCAGCGCGTCGCCGGAGGGCGCGATCGAGGAATTGAACTCCGGGTGGACCTTGAGCGCGGCCACCACGGCCTTCATGATCAGCGCGAGCGGCGTGAGCTTGACGCCCTGTTTCTGCGCCTCCTCGGCCATGCTCTTGCGGAAGGCTTCGAGCTCGGTGATGTCGGCTTCGTCATTCTGGGTCACATGCGGGATGTACACCCAGTTGCGATGCAGCGCCGGGCCGGAAATCTTCTTGATCCGCGACATCGGTTGGGATTCGACCGGGCCGAACTTCGCAAAGTCCACCTGCGGCCAGGCCGGGAGTCCCAACGCCAGACCGGCGCCCCCGCCGGATGCGCCGGCCGGTTGCGCCAGCGCGTTTTTCACGAAGCCGGCGATGTCTTCCTTGAGGATGCGCTCCTTCGGGCCGCTGCCTTTGACCCGGGCGAGATCGACGCCCAGCTCGCGTGCGAAGTGGCGCACCGAAGGGCTGGCGTGCGCCTTGGAGAAGCCGGCCTCGTCAATCGGCCCGACGGCAGGTTGGGATGATGGTGCGGGTGCGGGTGCAGGCGCGGGCGCCGGTTTGGCTACCGGAGCGGCAGTCTGAGCGGCTGGTGCCGGCGCTTGTGCCGGAGCGGCGGGCCTCTGCGGGGCTGCGGCTGCGGGAGCCGGCGCACCGTCGCTGACCTCCAGGCTCAGGATCAGCATGCCTTCCGATACCTTGTCGCCGGGCTTGATTTTCATTTCCTTGACCACACCGGCGAAAGGCGCCGGGACTTCCATCGTCGCCTTGTCGGATTCGAGCGTGATCAGCGAGTCTTCCGCCTTGACGGTGTCACCCGGCTTGACCAGGACTTCGATCACCGGGATGTTCTTGAAATCGCCGATGTCGGGAACGAGGACGTCGCGTAAGCTTCCCATGTTTTATGCGGTAATCCGTGATGAGGGTGAATGAGTGAATAAGTGAATGAGTGAATGCGGGAAAGAATGGGTTGACACCTTCACCCCTTCACTGTATTTCATACCGTTACCGGATTCGGTTTGCCCGGATCGATCGCGTACTTCTTGATCGCCTTGGCCACCGTCGCGGCCGGAACGCTGCCCTCATCGGCAAGCGCTTTGAGCGCGGCCACGGTGACGTAGTAGCGATCGACTTCGAAGAACTTGCGCAACTGCCGCCGGTAATCGGAGCGGCCGAAACCGTCGGTGCCGAGCACAACGTAAGGCTTGTAGATGAACGGCCGGATCTGATCGGCGAAGATCTTCATGTAATCGGTCGCGGCAACGACCGGACCGGGCGCGTGATTCAGGCACCGGCTCACGTAGGTTTCGCGCGGACTGTGTTCGGGGTTCAGCAGGTTCCAGCGCTGCACCTCGAGGCCCTCGCGGCGCAGTTCGTTGAAGCTGGTCGCGCTCCACACGTCGGCGGATACGCCGAAGTCCTTTTCCAGCAGGTCCTGCGCGCCAATGACTTCGCGCAGAATCGCGCCGCTGCCGAGCAACTGCACTTTCGGCGCGTCCTTCTTGCCCTTGCCCTCGGAGAACCGGTACATCCCCTTGAGAATACCGTCTTCGGCGCTTTTCGGCACCGCCGGATGGCGGTAGTTCTCGTTCAACAGCGTGATGTAGAAAAAGACGTCCTGCTGCTCCTTGACCATGCGGCGCAGGCCGTCCTGGATGATCACCGCGACTTCGTAGGAGAAGGTCGGGTCGTAGGAAATGCAATTCGGGATGGTCGAAGACAGGACATGGCTGTGGCCATCCTCGTGTTGCAGGCCCTCGCCGTTCAGCGTGGTGCGGCCGGAAGTCCCGCCCAGGAGAAAACCGCGTGCACGCTGGTCGCCGGCCGCCCAGGCCAGGTCGCCGACGCGCTGGAAGCCGAACATCGAGTAGTAGATGTAGAACGGGATCATCGACACGCCGTGGGTCGAATACGACGTCGCCGCGGCGATCCACGAGGACATCGCCCCGGGCTCGTTGATGCCTTCCTGCAGGATCTGGCCGTTCTTGTCCTCCTTGTAGAACATCAACTGGTCGGCGTCCTGAGGCGTGTAGAGCTGGCCGACCGAGGACCAGATGCCGAGCTGCCGGAACATGCCTTCCATGCCGAAAGTGCGGGATTCGTCCGGCACGATCGGCACCACGCGCTTGCCGATGTTCTTGTCCTTCACCAGGATGTTGAGAATGCGCACGAACGCCATGGTGGTGGAAACCTCGCGTTCCTCGGAACTCTTCAGCAGCGGTTCGAAGGCAGACAATGCCGGTATTTCCAGTGCGTCGCCCTTGAGGCGGCGCGTCGGCAGGTAGCCGCCCAGCGCCTCGCGATGCTTGCGCATGTAGTCGAGTTCGGCTGAGCCATCGTCGAAAGTAAGGTAGGGCACTTCCTCCAGCTTGTCGTCGGGGACCGGCAGGTTGAAGCGGTCGCGGAACGCCTTGAGCGAGGTCGTTCCCATCTTCTTCTGCTGGTGGGTGATGTTCTGCGCCTCGCCAGCCTCGCCCATCCCGTAACCCTTGATGGTCTTGGCCAGGATCACCGTGGGCTGGCCCTGGTGCTTTACCGCCGCGGCATACGCGGCGTAAATCTTGTGCGGATCGTGGCCGCCGCGATTCAGCCGCCAGATGTCGTCGTCGGACATGTTGGCCACCATCTCCAGCAACTCCGGGTACTTTCCGAAGAAGTGCTTGCGCACGTACGCGCCGTCCTTGGACTTGAACGTCTGGTACTCGCCGTCCACGCACTCTTCCATGCGCTCGACCAGCAAGCCGTTTTTGTCCCTGGCAAGCAGCGGATCCCAGTACGAGCCCCAGATCACCTTGATCACGTTCCAGCTGGCGCCACGGAAATCCGATTCCAGCTCCTGGATGATCTTGCCGTTGCCGCGCACCGGGCCGTCCAGGCGCTGCAGGTTGCAGTTCACCACGAAGATCAGATTGTCGAGCTTTTCGCGCGACGCCACGCCGATCGCGCCCATCGACTCGGGCTCGTCCACCTCGCCGTCGCCGACGAAGCACCAGACCTTGCGGCCCTCGGTATTGGCCAGGCCGCGATCCTGCAGGTACTTCATGAACCGCGCCTGGTAGATCGCCATGATCGGTCCCAGTCCCATCGAGACCGTCGGGAACTGCCAGAAGTCCGGCATCAGCCACGGGTGCGGATAGGAAGACAGGCCCTTGCCGCCCACTTCCTGGCGGAAGTTGTCCATCTGCTCCCTGGTCAGCCGCCCGAGCATGAAGGCGCGGGCATAGACCCCGGGCGCGGAGTGTCCCTGGAAGAACACCATGTCGCCTCCGTGGTTCTCCGAAGGCGCGTGCCAGAAGTGATTGAAGCCGACGTCGTAGAGCGTCGCGGCCGAGGCGAAGCTGGCGATGTGGCCGCCCAGTTCCGAGGACAGCTTGTTGGCGCGCAACACCATCGCGGCGGCGTTCCAGCGCACGTACGAGCGGATCCGGTGTTCCAACTCGTGGTCTCCCGGGGAACGCTCCTCCTTGCCGGGCGGGATGGTGTTGATGTAAGGGGTATTGGCGCTGTACGGCAGATACACGCCCGAGCGGCGTGCCTTCTCGAGCAGTTTCTCGAGGATGTAGTGCGCACGTTCCGGGCCCTCGTGGCGGAGCACACCGTCGAGGGCATCCAGCCACTCGTTCGTCTCTTGCGGATCGTCGTCCGGAAGCGCTGCCA
>JBOIFZ010000134.1:0-1515 GCA_050741735.1 Burkholderiales bacterium | reverse complement strand
CGATGGAGTTCTTCGTACAACCACGATTTGCGGAACGCCTCCGGATATGCCGTCAGTTCATCGGCAGCACGGCCCGAGGCGAGCGCATCGAAGGCGGCTTCGGCACTGAGCATGCCCGACTTGATGGCGCAATGACTCCCCTTGATGCGCGCGGCATTGAGAAAGCCGGCGTTGTCTCCAATCAGGCAGCCGCCGGGGAAAGTCATCCTGGGCAACGACTGCAGTCCCCCTGTGGCGATCGCTCGGGCGCCGTAGGCGATGCGCTTGCCGCCCTCGAAGAAACCGCGGATCGCCGGGTGGGTCTTGTAACGCTGAAATTCCTCGTAGGGATCGAGATAGGGATTCGAATAGCCCAGTCCGACGACGAAGCCGACCGCGACCTGGTTATTCTCGAAGTGGTACAGGAACGAGCCGCCATAGGTTTCGCGATCGAGCGGCCAGCCGGCGCTGTGGACTACCAGGCCGGACTGGTGCATCTCCGGGCTGATCTCCCAAAGCTCCTTCAGGCCGATGCCGTAAACCTGCGGGTCCGCTCCATCGCGCAGCCCGAATTTCGATTCCAGTTGTTTGCCGAGATGGCCGCGGCAGCCTTCCGCGAAAAACGTGTACCTGGCATGAAGATCGATGCCGGGCTGGTAGGCGTCGGTCTTCTCGCCCTTGCGGTTCACGCCCATGTCGCCGATGGCCACACCCCTGACGGCTCCGTTGTCTTCGTACAGCACTTCCGCAGCGGCGAAACCGGGAAAGATTTCCACGCCGAGAGATTCCGCCTGATGCCCCAGCCACCGGCAGACGTTGGCCAGGCTGATCACATAGTTGCCGTGATTCCGGAAGCAGGCGGGCAGCATCCAGTTCGGCACCTTGAACGAACCGCGTTCGGTGAGGAAAATGAACCGGTCCTCGCTCACCGGGGTGTTGAGCGGCGCGTCCTTTTCCTGCCAGTCCGGGAACAGTTCCGAAATGGCGCGTGGATCCATCACCGCACCCGAGAGGATGTGCGCGCCGACTTCGGAGCCCTTCTCGATCACGCACACCGAGACCTCGGTGCCGCGATCCGCGCTCAACTGCTTGAGGCGGATCGCGGCCGCAAGCCCGGCCGGGCCGGCACCGACGATCACCACGTCGTACCGCATGGATTCGCGTTCTGCCAAAACTGTTCTCCTTGCTGAAAACGAGGCGGTGATGGGTGTTTGCTAGAATGCGTGCGTAGCTGACGAATGATAAACGCTTTTGCACCCGCTCAGAAATCGCGCGACCAACAGACGAGATGATGAAAAAAGAAGAGGGCAGGCTGGTACGGGTTGACCGTGTACCGATGCGCTGGGGAGAGATGGACGCGCTCGGTCACATGAACAACGTTTCCTACTTCCGTTACTTCGAGCAGGCGCGCATTTCCTGGTTCGACAGCCTGAAGATCGACTATTCGCCGGACTCGGAAGGCCCGATCCTCGGCACCATCACCTGCAAGTTCATCAGGCCGGCAATCTATCCCGCCGATCTGGAGATCACCACTTA
>JBOIFZ010000133.1:0-4780 GCA_050741735.1 Burkholderiales bacterium | reverse complement strand
ACCACGGTGATCTTGATCTCGGAAGTGGAGATCATCTGGATGTTGATGCCCGCCTCCGCCAACGCGCGGAACATCTTGCTCGCCACGCCCACATGCGAGCGCATCCCGACGCCGACCAGGCCGACCTTGCAGATCTTGTCGTCGCCGATCACGTCGCGCGCGCCGATGTGGGTGCGGACCTTCTTCAAAATGTCGAGCGTCTTCTTCAGTTCGTTGCGATGGACCGTGAACGAAAAGTCGGTCAGGCCTTCATTGCCCACGTTCTGCACGATCACGTCCACCTCGATGTTCGCAGCGGCGATCGGGTCCAGGATCTGATACGCGATGCCCGGCCTGTCGGGCACGCCCAGGATCGTGACTTTCGCTTCGTCCCGGTTGAACGCGATACCGGATACCAATGCCTGTTCCATGTCAGCGTCTTCCTCAATAGTGATCAGCGTCCCCGAGACGGCTTCCTCCTCGATCGGGAGCTCCGGCGGGGTCAGGCTCGACAGCACGCGCAGCCGAACCCCGTACTTGCCAGCGAACTCCACCGAGCGGATCTGCAGCACCTTCGAGCCGAGGCTCGCCATCTCCAGCATTTCCTCGAAGGTGATTTTCTTCAGTCGCTGCGCCTCCGGCACGACCCGCGGGTCGGTGGTGTACACGCCGTCCACGTCACTGAAGATCTGGCATTCCTCGGCATTCAGTGCCGCCGCAAGCGCCACGCCCGAAGTATCCGAACCGCCGCGGCCGAGCGTGGTGACGTTGCCATGCGCATCCACCCCCTGAAAACCGGCAACCACGACCACGTATCCGTCCTTGAGGTCGCGGCGGATGCTCTCCTCGTCGATCTTCAGGATGCGCGCCTTGTTGAATGCGCTGTCGGTCAGCACGCGCATCTGCCCGCCGGTGTAGGAGCGCGCTTTCAGCCCCAGCTCCATCAGCGCCATCGCCAGCAGGCCGATGGTGACCTGTTCGCCGGTCGCGGCGACCACGTCGAGTTCGCGCGGATCTGGATGCGGCTGGATTTCCTTGGCGAGGGCGATAAGCCGGTTGGTCTCACCGGACATGGCCGAGACCACGACCACGAGGACGTGCCCCTTCGCCTTCCACTTGGCGACGCGCCGCGCCACGTTCTTGATGCGCTCGACCGAGCCCACCGAGGTGCCACCGTACTTCTGCACGATCAATGCCATTTACACGGGTGCCGCTGGAAAAGGGGAGGATTTTAGCGGATTTCACAGCGAGGACAAGAATTCCGCCACGGTTTGAATCACGATCCCGGCGGTCTGCCGCGACTTGGTCATCAACGCACCGAAGTCCCTCAAGTCACCGGTCACTGGTCACCGCCCTTAACCTTCCCCTTTCCCGGTCTTCTTTTCCGCAGCACAGAGCACTGGGCTTTTTTTGCCCTTACTTTCCTCTTGTCTCATTCCTCTTTTCTCTTTCCTCTCGCCTTTCCTCGGCCCTTGGTCCTCAGTCCTCAGTCCTCGGACCTCAGCCCTTTACTTGAAGTCCCACGAAACCTCGACTCGGTCGAGTGCGAGGGAAATTCGCGGCTGGTTTCTCTCCCTCTCCCGGTTCAGGTCCCAAATCAGCGAGCCGATGCCGTAGCCAAGCACCGAGCCGGCCACGGTGTCCGAGAACCAGTGCCCGCGATCCGCCACGCTCCCGATGTTGGCCAGCGCCGCCACGCCGTAGAGCCACGGCACGCCGTACTCCTTCGCGTAAGGCGTCACCGCCGCCCAGGCCACCGTGGTCATGTCCGAAGGGAACGAAGTGACATCCCACGAGCGGCCGGAGTCGAAGTCGCTCTTGCCGAGCCCCGCTTCCGGCTGTGCGCGGCCCACCGCGTAGTTGGTCGCAATCGAGACGCCCAGACCCAGCGCGGCCGCCTGCAGCGAACTCACCGCCGTGCGCGACAACCGCGGGTCGTCGCGATCCATCGCCGCGAACACCGAGGCGCCGAGCACGCCTACCGTGGCGTATCTCCCAAGGTCGGCGGCGTTGCGATTGGCGCGGTCGTTCTTATGGTCTACCGCCCAATCGTCCACTTCATCGTCCACCGCATAAGCCAGACCGATCGCGCCGATGCCAATGGCCGTGCCGATCAGTGCCTCGTCGGTAAAGATCGTGCCTCCCATGTTGCCGAGGTAATAGTGGAACGCGTCCCAGTTGGCGCTTTCCTGGATCGCGTTCGGCGGATCGGGCCGGTACGAATCGTCGTTGAGGTCGCCGAGGTTCACCAGCCCGTCCTGGTCGTTCAGGTTCGCCAGCGGCCGCTCGACGATGTCGTACACCTCGCCGGGCGAAACGACCATCGCGCCGACGTCTCGGGTCCAGGGCGCGAGCGCGAAGGTGGACTCCGACTGGGTGTCGCGGGTGAGCATGGTGTTCAGCGGAATCGAACCGTAGACGCCCTTGTCATAGTACGGGCTTGACGGCGAACCCGGGCTGGTGATGTCGTTGCCGTCGGTGAACGTGTACCAGGCGCCGATCTCGAAACCCGAGCGGAAGCGCCGCTTCACCTCGAAGCGCACGCCACTGTCCTTGGCCAGGAAGCGTCCGGCGCGCACCGTGCCGGTGAGCCCGTAGAACGGCATGCGGTAGTGGAACGCCGCCAGCGCCGTCACCGTTTGGTAGTCCTGGAAACCGAAGAACCCTTCGAAGTCCCGCTGCTTCAGCCAGTCCACAGAAAGATCCGCGGCCCAGCGCTCTGCCGCCGGGTGGTACAGCACCTGACCGCCGGCGCCGCCGAACATCAGCTCGTAAATGCCGGCGGATGCGCGCGCGTACACCCGTTCGACGGGGTGGAAAAACTTGTTCACCATAAGTTTGGTGATCTTGAAGCCGTTGTGGTCGTAGTACTCGGCGATGTCCGAGCGCACGTGCGGGAGCGTGCTGTTGGAGGCCTGCGTCACGTCACTCACGTTCTCCAGCAGCGTCACCCGCGCCGCGGAGTTGAAGAAAAAGCGCTTGCCCAGGTGATGGTCGTAGTTCGCGCTCAGGTAAGTGTCGTAGCGGTATGCCCCGCTCGGGTCGTTAAAGTACAGGCCGATCCGGGGACTGACCTTGAATCGCGACAGCGTGCTCGACTCGACCCGGTAGCTGTAGATGTCGCCCTCGGTTTCGTCGAAGAAAGTGGACTTGCCCTCCGCGTCGATCGCCGCCAGCAGGTCGTCTTTGTCGTTCGCCACGTCGTCGCTGCCCGGCTTCGCGTATATCACCTCCACGGTTTCGGCCAGCTCCGGGCGGCCGATCTGGCCGTTGAAGTAACGCTGCAGCCGGCGCACGTCGAAGAATGTGTAAGTGGCGAAGGGAAAATCGTTCACCGTGTAGGTGATGCGGATCTCGCGCGTCTCGATCGGCGCGAGCAGCACGATGGTGCGCGCGGCGCGTCCCACCGCCCGGCTCATGTCGGAAATGCGGGTATTGGTCAGCACCGCGCTGATGCGCTCGCCCTCGGTGGCAATGCTCACGTTCTTGTAGTCCTGGCGCAGCAGCGCTTGTATCATGCGGCGGCGGTGCGTGGGGTCGTCGTTCCACTGATCGAGGCGCGGCCGCGGCGTGATCTTCACGTAGGGCTCGGGTTCCTCGATCTTGGGCACGAATTCCTTCTGCTGCAGCGGAATGGCGATATAGGCGTTCACTCCCGTTTCGTCATGGCCATAGCTCGCCTGCAAGCCCAGCCAGCCGTAGCGGTATTCGATGCCGCCGACCACGTCCTTCTTGCGCTGGTCCACGCCGGTGGTCGCCGCGCCTACGTCGCCCGAATAATCATAGGCGTCGTATTCGGCGACCAGCCCCCAGCCTTTCAGCCACCGCGGGCGGAATCGCAGTCCACCGAACCCGCCGTCTATCCGCTCGGTGCCGTAGCCCAGCGTGAAATCGAAGTCGCCGAGCTGTTTCCCGAGCGTGACGTAGCCGGCGCTGAACACCTCGGTGCCGAACAGATCCTGGCCCCCGAGCACCACCGCCGGCCATAAACCGTCCTCCTCGATCAGCAGGAATTTGGCGCCGAACGACTTGTCCTTGTAGTCACCGTAATCCGTGTTCGGCTGGCTTCCAAATGCCGGCACGCCGTTGATTTCGATGAAACTCAGCGAACCCTCCAGCCGCGGCAGCCAGGTGAGGCTGCTCCACACCGTGCGGTAAGGATCGGCGCGGCTGTAGCCGGTCCGCCAGGTCCCGTCCGGGTCGAGCCGCGCATCGGGCATGTAAATCAGCCCGGTCTGACCGGTCAGGCTCGGTTCGGCGTGCACGGGGAATCCGACGAATAAGCCCGTCGGGACCAACAAGCAGACAAGTGAGAGGGCAAGGCAGCGTCGTTTCATTCTAGTTTTTTGCCGTTCGCCGAATCCGGGGAAACTTTACCTCGGGAATCCGGATTCTACGCAACGCCGCAAACGAATGGCTCGTAACCGCCCGCAAAAACGACAAGGGCACCGCAAGGCGCCCTTTTGTCCTAACTACCAGATAAACGTAGATCGTGGCTCGGAAATGCGGCCATCGGCCGCATCAGTTGGAATGTAGTTACGGCATCACGCCGCGCTTTCACTTACCGCGGTTCTTTCGTCTGTCGTCCTCGCCTTTACACTCAGTCCTCGGCCCTCAGTCCTGAGTCCTCGCCCTTACTTTCCTCTTTCCTCTCGCCTTTTCTCGGCCCTTCAATGTGATGTCGTCGAGTCTTGGTCGTTCTCGTTGGCGATCATCGCCCCGATCAGTGCACCGCCGATGCCGAGACCGACCACCCACGCGGGTACCGGCCCAATCTTCGGCGTGGCGGCCGCGCCGGCCG
>JBOIFZ010000132.1:0-11648 GCA_050741735.1 Burkholderiales bacterium | reverse complement strand
GCAAGATCGCGGAGGAAGTGGTAACTAAAACCGAGCAGGTCCTGCAGACCGAGAACAAGGTGCGCAGCGCCATCCTCGGCGGCATGGACCCACAGGAAGCCTATCTCAAGTACGGAAAATTCTGATGGACCGGATCGATCTCTGAAATAGGAACGGCTAACCACCAAGGCACAAAGGCACCAAGGGAATCATGAGTTAGAAGCGCGATTTCATTTGGCATACATTGCGCACTTCTTTGGTGTCTTGGTGGTTCATTATTTTCTGAGGACTCCAGCATGAAACTCCAGGGAGCAGTTTGCATTGTCACGGGCGCGGGCACCGGAACCGGTGCCGCATGCGCCGTGCAACTGGCCACCAAGGGCTGCCGCGTGGTGGTCAACTACAGCCGCAGCGAGAAGGAGGCGCGCGAAACCGTCAAGGCCTGCGAAGCCGCCGGCGGCGAGGCGATGCTGGCGCGGGGCGATGTGGCCAACGACGCCGATTGCCGCGCACTCGCGCAGGCGGCACTGGACAAATGGGGGCGCATCGACGCGCTCATCAACAATGCCGGCATCACCAAGTACGCTTCGGCCTCCGACCTCGACGCCCTGGACGCCGCCGATTTCCAGCGCATTTACGCCGTCAACCTGATCGGCCCCTACCAGATGATTCGCGCCGGCGATGAAGCGACAGGGGGCGGGATCCATCGTCAACATCTCGTCGATCTCCGGACTCATGGGGATCGGTTCTTCGACCGCATACATCGCCTCCAAAGGCGCGCTCAACGCCATGACTCTGGCGCTCGCGAGAGCGCTGGCGCCGGCCATACGGGTCAATGCGGTGTGCCCCGGGATGATCGAGACGCGCTGGCATCGCGACCGCTTCGACGCGGAGGGTTACGCGAAATTCAAGGCGGCATACGAGAAGACCGTGCCGCTGGCAAAGGCCGCCACTCCGGACGACATCGCCAATGTCGCCGTGTGGCTGCTGGAGGGCGCAGCACAGGTCACCGGCGAATGCATACTCGTGGACGGCGGCCTTCACTTAGGGAAGTTCTGACCAGAACGTCGCCGGCTTCAATAGTCGTATAGTTAGCGGTACGAACGGCAGATTCGCCTTGCCGCGCGACGGGAGCATTCATGGAAAGCGTGCTGTTGAAGGGAGGCGCGGTCTGGGACGGCAGCGGGCGACCGGCGTTTGCCGCGGATGTCCTGGTGCAGGGCAATCGCATCGCCGAGATCTGGCCGAAAGCGCCGAGCGGACTGCATGCCGATGCGCGCTTCGACATTCCTGGCCATACCGTCATTCCCGGCCTGGTTGAAGGCCACGCGCACCTGCCCTTCGTGCACAAGGCCAACATCGCCGACACCGGGGACGTGCCACCCGAGGAGCACACGCTGCAGACGCTTCACCACGCCCGCGTGTTGCTCGAGGCCGGCTTCACCTCCTGCCTCAGCGGCGGCTCCGCAAAGCCGCGCCTCGATGTGGCCGTTCGCAACGACATCAATGCCGGAAATGCCGCAGGTCCCCGGCTGCTGGCCGCCAGCCCCGAACTGACCAACACCGGCAACCTTGGCGACGAGCGCCGCATGCACATCTACCGCGAGTCGATCGCTCTGGTGGTCGACGGCGTCGATGAAGTCACACGCGCGTGCAGAATGCTGGTGCGCGAAGGCGTGGACACCATCAAGCTGAACGTCTCGGGGAACCAGACGATCCCCAGCGCGCGTTCGAATCGGACCGTCATGCAGGACGGCGAGGTAGGGGCCGCGGCGGACATCGCGCACGCCCACGGCAAGAGAGTGGCTGCCCACGCGCGCGCGGCGCCCTCGATCAAGCTGGCGCTGAAGCACGGGATCGAAATCCTTTATCACCTCGAGTACGCGGACGAAGAATGTCTCGATCTCTTGGAAGCCGCGCGTGACCGGATCTTTCTGGCGCCGGCGATCGGGCTCCTGCACAACCTCATATACGAGGCCGAGCCCTGGGGCATCACCTATCAGAAAGCCATGGACACCGGTGTGGTCGACCAGTTCGAGCGCGCGCAGGAGGTGTTCTCGGCTCTGCGAAAACGCGGGCTGCGGGTTTTGGTGGGCGGCGATTACGGCTTCCCGTGGACGCCGCATGGGACCAACGCGCGCGACCTCGAACACTTCGTGCGCTTTTTCGGCTACTCCGATTCGGAGGCGCTGGTTGCCGCAACCCGCACCGGCGCGGCGGCGATGATGCTGGAGGGCCAGGCGGGGGAAATCGCCAAGGGCTTCCTCGCCGACCTGCTGGTTGTGACGGGCGAACCGCAAAACGACGTGCGGCTTTTGCAGGCGCCCGGCAACATCAAACTGGTGATGAATGACGGCCGCATCTACAAGAATCTCTTCGATAACCGACACTGACAGGAGACGTTTCGATGTTCCAGCACGCTGTGCTGTCGTTGGAGGATGCAAAGCGCGTGGCCGCGGCCGCGAGAGCTGAAGCGGAAAAGAATGGCTGGGCGGTCGTGATCGCTGTGCTGGATGACGGCGGCCATCTCATGTATCTGGAACGCATGGACGGGACACAGAAGGCGTCCAGCCGGATCGCGGAAGCGAAAGGCAGAACCGCAATCCTGTTCAAGCGGCCGACCAAGGCCATCGAGGACAATGTTCTCGAAGGACGCACGGTCATGATGGGCCTGCCGGGCGCGGTGCCTTTGGAGGGAGGCGTCCCGCTGGTGAAAGACGGGCAGTTTCTCGGAGGTATCGGCGTGTCGGGCGTGCAATCCTTCCAGGACGGTGTCGTGGCTCGCGCCGGCGCCGCCGCTCTGTAATACACCTTACTTACTGATAAATCGGAATTCCCTTGACGCAAAGACGCAAAGGCGCAAAGAAAAGCGAACTGGCAACATAAAGGAAGCGAGCGTCAGTATCGTTGGTCGCTGATCATTTTCAAATAGTGGTACCTCATCCGCCCTTCAATCAACGCCCTGGATTTTTACAGCATCCCTGTGCTTTTCTTTGCGCCTTTGCGTCTTTGCGTCGAATCTTTCAAGGGTTTTCCTGATATTACCTTTGCGCGCGCCACCTCCTAGCGGCCGATCACCTCGCCGAAGCGTACCCACTCCCTGCCGTCGAACCGCATCAACTGCAATTGCTTGACCGGGTCATAGTCGGTCGCGCTGGTGTTGATGCTGATGCCGGGCAGCAACATCGGCAATTCCAGCTTGATCAGGTTCCCCGCCTCCTTCATCACCCTGTCGCGCGTCAACTCGTCGCCGCACTGCTTCAGCACGTGTACCAGCAGTTGCGCGTTCGTATAGGCGTAGACGTTGTATATTTCCGCCACATCGCCGTCCGGGTAGTACTTCCTCATCCATGCCAGCCATTGTCTCGTGGCGGCATCGTTCTTCCATTGCGGGTCGGTCGGATCCTTCACGTACGCGGACGAAATTACCCCCACGGATTTTTCCAGACCTGCGGGCCGTAGCACTGCCGTGACCGAAGTGGCGCTATAGGGGATGAAGTGCAGCGGCTTCCAGCCGATGTCGTAGACCTTGCGGATGGACTGGGCCGCGAATTTCGGCGAAGCGAAACTGAACAGCGTATCGGCCCCCGAACTCTTCAACGTGGCGATCTGCGAATCCACGGACGGATCGGTCGACTCGTAGGATGCTTCGGCGACGATCATCGTCTCGGCCCTGGCTCCGAGGTGATCTCTCAGCGCCCTGACATAATCCTTGCCGAAGTCGTCGTTCTGGTTGAGCACCGCGATCTTTGCGTCGGGCCGGTTCTTCAGCAGGTACTGGACATAGCCCGCGGTGCCGGTCCGCTGGCTCGGCAGAAACGCCATCGTCCACGGGAAGTTCCTGGGGTCGCCCCACTTCATTCCGGTCGCCGCGATGAAAAGTTGCGGCACGCCCTTGGCGTTCAGGTACTTCATCGCCGCGGTGTTCGGCGGGGTGCCGAAGGAACTGAACAGCAGAAGGACCTCATCGGATTCGACCAGCTTGCGCGTCTGCTCAATCGTCCTGGGCGGACTGTAGCCGTCGTCCAGCGAGAGGAGCCGGATCTTGCGCCCGTTGACGCCGCCCGCCGCATTGACCATTTCGAAGTAAGCCGTCTCGGCCCTGCCCATCGTACCGAATGCCGACACCGGGCCGCTGTAGGGCATGGTCTGACCGATCTTGATCTCGCTATCGGTGACGCCGGGCCCGTACTTCTTCTCGGCAAGCGCCGGCGAGGCGATCAGTGCCAGCAACGGCAACAGCCATGCCGCGCGTGTCCTTCGATGACGTGTTTGCGTGACGGCACAGTTGAGCCAGCGGCGTGCACCCAGATTCCACGCGGCGGCGCCCATGATCAGCGGGGCGATGGCGCCGCGCACGAAACCGATGTCCAGATTGGGATCAAGATTCCGTATCGAGATCATATTCTCACCCGTAGTGATCGACGTTCGATTCCGGGAATCCTGGATCGGGAAACCCGGCACGCTTCATCGCACGCCGCGCCGGACTTTCCGCAGCCGGTGATTCCGGCAAGCCATTATGCAAGCCTGTCCGGCACTTTTCATCAGATTCCGGACACGGTGGTGTCGCCGGAGCGCGACGGCCGCAGGCGCGGCGCAGTTTTCCACTGCTCATCCGTTGTACTTTCCGCTGAAGCGGGGCGGACGCTTCTCCTTGAAGCTGCGCATCCCTTCCTGGAAATCCGCGGATGCAAGCAGCCTCGACTGCGTTGCGCCGAACTGCGCCGCTGCCGCGGCCGGGCCTTCGCGCTGAGCCAGGCGCGCATTCTCGATGGTTGCCGCCAGCGCGAGCGGCGACTGGCCGGCGATGTGCTTCGCGAGCTCGACTGCGCGTTCGATCTGGCGCCCGGGTTCCACGATTTCCTGGATGAAGCCGAGGCGCAGCGCGGTCTGTGCATCGAATTCGTCGCCGGTCAGCAGATAACGCATCGCGTTGCCCCAGCCGGCGCGCTCCACCATGCGGAATGTGGCGCCGCCGGTCGGCAACAATCCGCGCTTGACCTCCAGTTGCGCGAAACGCGTATCCGAAGCCGCAATGACGATGTCGGCCGCCAGCATCAACTCGACTCCGAGCGTGAAGCAGATTCCCTGAACCGCCACCACCACGGGTTTGCTGCGAAACGGCGGACGCAACCCGAACGGATCGATCTCGCCTTCCTCCACCAGCAGCGTGTTGCCGCCGAGATGAGGCGCAACCTTGGGCAGATCCAATCCGGCGGTGAAGTGCGTACCCTCCGCGAAAACCACCGCACAACGTGCCCGCGGTTCGTGCTCGAAAGCGGTATACGCTTGCGCCAGCCCGCGCAGCATCACCGGCGTAAAGCCGTTCAGCTTCGCCGGCCGGTCGATGCCGATCAGAATTAGTCCGTCGCGAAGTGCGGTCGTAATGCGGCCGTCGGCTGGATCCTGATGCGCCATCGTTCAATCCTGGATGGAAGGAACCCGGAACTAGTGTCCTGTTCCGCTAGTTCGTGGGACAACTTGCAAACTTTGGAAGGCAGACCTCGTACACATATGACAACAATCCATCGTCGATCGGAAAACCCGCGAAATCGGTGTCAGGCAAGGCGCGAGTCCTCGACAGTGGCGGGGGCCGGTGGAACGTGGAGCAGGGGCCCCGCTTGCGGGGATGCGACCGTGTAACCGGCCAATAGCGTGTCACCACCGGCCTTACGCGTGTCTCCGCGGTCACATCCCCGGAGGGGCCCCTGTTCCGCGCTCCGGCGTCCCTAGCAGTCATCCGCGCCTGGCGCAACGCGCGTCGCGGAACCTGATCAGAGCTTCCCTTGGCAGGAGAAGAGTCAGCTGGCCGAATTCCGTAGGCCGATCGGCACAGTATCGGCGACAATGCCCACGCGTTGAATGTACGCTCGTGCGGGCAATCATCCTTCGGCAAAACCGCACCTACCAACCCCTGCCGAAACCGCTTCGCGGACTGGTGTGATTTCCTGTTAGAGGTGCGACAAACACATTTGCCATGACCGACCAAGCTCCAGACTATTCCAAATTGCTCGAATGCCTCGCAGACCGGCTGCCGGCGTTCGGGCTGGCATTGCTCGAGCATGGCAAGGCCGACCTCGAGCGAGTGGAACTGGCGGCAGGAGAGGTTCTCCTGCGCAAGGGTGAAAAGGCGAACGCGCTGTACGTGGTCGTCGCCGGACTGCTGCGCGCCACGACCATCCAGGAGGGCGGCGGCGAACTCACCCTTTCGAATTTCGGGCCCGGCGAGATGGCCGGCGAGATGGCGATCCTGGCAGGCGGCGGCGCTTACAGCGCCACGGTTTCCGCGGCCGAAGACGCCGTGCTCGTACGGGTGCCGCGCGAGGCCTTTGAAAGGATCGCGAAGTCAGCCCCGGAAGCCGTCCGCGAGATGGCCGGGGGCATACGCCGGCGTCTTGCCCGCGACCAGCTTGCCATCGGTTTGCCGAAGTTGTTTGGGCCGCTCGACGAAACCATGCTCCAGTTCGTCGAGGAACGGGTGGAGTGGGTCAGACTGCACGCCGGTGACAAGCTGTTTGCCGAGGGGGACAGGGGCGAGGATCTCTTCTTTGTGCTCGGCGGGCGCCTGCGCGCAGTGAGCGCTGACGGCCGGGTGCTCAACGAAATGACCCGGGGCGAAAGCATCGGAGAGATCGCGTTGCTGACCGGGGAGCCGCGCACCGCGAGTGTGGTTGCGGTCCGCGACAGCGACCTGGTGCGCGTGTCGCGGCGGGCGTTCGACGAAATCGTCGCGAAGTATCCCGCGGTCATGCAGACAATCGCCCGCATCGTGGTGCAGCGCCTGCGGGCGAAGGAGCAGGGAGGCGCCCCGGCAAGAACGGGAAAGTGTATCGCGGTGCTCGCGGCGGGAGCCGGGAATGCGACCGCGGACTTTACCGAGCTACTGGTGAGGGCGCTCCAACGGATCGGCCCCACACTGCATTTGTCGGCGCAGCGGCTCGACACACTGCTGAATCGGCCCGGAATCGCCGCGACCGAAGAGGAGGATGCGGCCGGCATCCGCCTGACGGCATGGCTTGACGAACAGGAATCGCACCACCAGTTTCTCATCTACGAAACCGACGGCACCCTCTCCCTCTGGACACGGCGTTGCCTCCGTCAGGCGGATGAAATCCTTTTGGTAGCGGACGCCGGTTCGGACTCCGCGCCCGGCCCGGTGGAGAAGACCCTTCTGGGTACCACGGATGGCATCTCGAAGGCTCGGCAAAGCCTGGTTCTGTTGCATCCCGACGGCAGCCGTTTGCCGTCAGGGACTTCGCGTTGGTTCGCGAACCGCAATGTCCAGCGCAATTTCCACGTCCGTCTCGACACGGAAAACGATATCAGGCGAGTCGCGCGCTGCTTGGGAGATGCCGCAATCGGACTCGTTCTCGGTGGCGGCGGCGCGCGCGGCCTGGCGCATATCGGCGTGGTTCGCGCGCTACGCGAAGCGGGCGTGCCGATCGACATGATCGGCGGTACCAGCATGGGGGCGGTAATGGCTTCGCTGGTGGCGATGGACCAGGACTGGGATCAGATGCTGGAGACCAACCGGGAGGCGTGGCTGCGCGACAAACCGCACAAGGAATATTCGCTGCCGTTCATCTCGCTGATCCGCAGCCGACGGCTGGACAGCATGGCGAGAAAAATCTGGGGCGAGATCGAGATCGAAGACCTGTGGATCAGCTTTTTCTGCGTCTCCTGCAACCTTTCCACCAGCGCCACGGTAATCCACGAGCGCGGACCGTTGTGGAAGGCCATTCGCGCCAGCGCCTCCTTGCCCGGAGTGTTCGTGCCGGTCCTGAGCGACGGCAACGTCCTGGTGGATGGAGGGCTGGTCAACAACCTGCCCGGGGACGTCATGCGCGAGCGAGCCTGCCGGACGCTGATCGTGGTCGACGTCGGATCGGAACACGAATTCACCTTCAAGCTGCCTGAGTTCCCTTCACCCTGGCAGTTTCTTCGCAGCCGCATCCTGCCGTTCGCAGCGCGTATCGAAGTCCCGCACATCGTCGACGTCCTCATCCGCACGACCGATGTCAGCAGCAGCCAGAAGACGCGCGACGTCAAGAGAGACGCCGATGTCTGCCTCCGACCTCCGATCGACGCGTACGGCGTCCTGCAGTTCGAGGCACTCGACGAAATCGCCGACGTGGGCTATCGCTACGCCAAAGCGAAGATGGAAGAGTTGCGGGGGGAGAAATTGCTGGTGGGAATGTTCCAGGCGACTTGAGGTGGGCCTAGCGGTTTTCCGCAATGTCGCGCAACGCGTCCAGGTCCAGGATTTCGAGGTAGTTGCGCTCGTGCTTGATTAAGCCGTTTCGAGACCAGTCGCGCAGGTTTTTGTTCACGCTCTCCCTCGTCGCGCCGATGAAGTCGCCCAGTTCCTGTTGCGACAGCTTGAGTTCGATCCGCACTCGGGCACCGCTCTCGGTCCCGTGATTTCCCGCCAGCCAGATCAGTTGCTTCGCCAGCCTGGCGGGAACGTCCAGAAAGGCGCGATCCTCGACGCGGATCGTGAGTTCCCTAATACGGCCTGCGAGCACGGCGAGGAGCTTGATCGCGACCGGCGGGTAGGCTGCAAGCAGACCGTGGAATGCGCGTTTGTCCACCACCGCCATCTCGCATTCCTCCAGCGTGGTTACGGTGGCGGAACGAGGCTGGCCGTCGAGGATGCCGATCTCGCCGAAGACCTCGCCCGGACCCATGACGTTGATTGCGGTGTCGGCCCCGTCTGCGCCCCGCGCGGTGACTTTCGCGCGGCCGCGCAGCAGCACGAAGAACTCGGTGGCCGGGTCGCCCTTGGCGACGATGGTCTCCCTCGGCTTGTACACCCTGGTTTTTGCCAGCTGCGACAGGCGCACGAGATCGTCTTTTGCGAGTGCGTTGAAGAGCCAGACCCTCGACAGGCTATCGATCAGCGCGTCGGCCACGGTTTTCGACCTGCGTCTGTGAAGCAGTTCATAGGAAAGCCTGCATGCGGCTTGTAGACTTCAGGTATGCAACTCCTCTTCCTCGGTTCAGGCTCCGCGCATACCGTGGGCGCCGACAACTTCCAGTCGAACATGATGCTGATCGCCGACAGCGGCCGGCGCCTGCTGATCGACTGCGGTTCGGACGTTCGCTGGTCGCTGGCAAAACAGGGCCTTTCCCACCTGGATATTACCGACATTTACATCAGCCATCTGCATGCGGATCACATCGGCGGGCTCGAGTACGTCGGCTTCCAGACGAAATTCGACCCGCGCTGCGAACGTCCCCGTCTCTTCGTCGAAGCGTCTCTTGCCGCCCCGCTCTGGAACCGCGCGCTGCGCGGAGGCATGGGCGTCATTTCCGGCACCGAGACTGAACTGGATACCTTCTTCGACGTGCGCATAGTCACCGCGAATCAGCCGTTCGAATGGGAAGGCGCCCGCCTAGAACCCGTCCCCGCAGTGCATGTTTCCAGCCCGCGTGCGACTGTCCACAGCTACGGCCTGTTGATCGAGCGCGACGGCCATCGAACGTTCCTCACGACTGACACCCAATTTACTCCGGGTCGCCTGGCCGCCTGCTACGCGAGCGCCGACCTCATCTTTCACGACTGCGAAACCGGCCAGGCAAGAACCGGTGTTCATCCCAATTACGACGACCTAGTTCAGCTGTCCGCCGCCGTCCGTGCCAAGACCTGGCTCTACGGCCACCGGCCGGGCCCGTTACCCGATGCCGCCGCTGCCGGTTTTCGCGGCTTTGTCCGTGCCGGCCAGTCCTTCGAGCTCAACCTAAAGCGCGGCCCGGTCGAGGAAACCGCGATTCGCACTGGACTGAGCACGTAATAGCATGCACGCCAGGCGACCGCCCTGGCAATTCCCTCTCCTAGGACCCCGACCTGCTTGGCCCACCCGCTCCGGTTGGAAAGCAAATGGAGGGATCGGGCCGCTTCCAAAAAAAAGCCCGCCGATACGGCGGGCGGAGTCCACGGGAGAGTTGGGAGATCAGTTGGAGACGGTGGAAGCCAGTTTGATCGGAGCGCGTGTGACAGCAGGGGCGCAAAAAATCTTGTCGTCGACCAACACGCAACTGGTCTTGCCGTGTAGAGCAAATCCCACGCGCTGCTGACCGTTCTCCATGGTGACGCGGAGACTGTCTTGTGCGAAGACAACGGAGCACGACACCGCGGCAGCACACAGCAGGCCGATCAGAATCTTGGTGGTGGTCATGGTCTGGTTCCTCCTCAAAGTGTTTCGCGTTGGAGACACTGTACGGGGGGAGGGGTGCCCTGCGAACTGAACTATTGCGCAGTCGAAGTGTGAGAAATTCACGCTTCGACCGGACACGGCCCCGGGGAGGGCCTTAGTGCGCAGCCTGTTGATGCATGACGGCCTCGTCAGTGAACTGATTCACACCTCCGGCGGTTTTGCACGGGTTTGAGTCGTTCGTGCTCCAGGCGCGCCACAGTTTCGCAACCGTCGTGTTGGCGCGCTTTCCATCCTCAGTCTATCTGCAGCACCCAAAGAACGCCCAAATCAAGGCAGGAAGTGATCAGTGGAATGCCGGTTTCGTCGGCCTGCTTGCGAGAGTGCGGCAGTCGCTTCGGTTCCGTGGTTCTTTCCTGGAGGTGAGGATCCTCCCCGCAAGGTGTTTGAGGTTGCAGGAACCGGGAGACGAAGACCGGGCGGTTGCGGCCTCCGGACCAAGCTTGGCGCCGCACTCGCCGCTGATTTTCAGGCCCGCGGGTTTTCATGGTGGCAGGTCGGGCACTTCATGACCTTGTTCTTTGGACCCGAATCAAGATGCAGTGAGGCTAGGGCCCTCCGCCCCACCCGGTCAAGGCGTGATTTTCACATGCCCACAACGCGCAAGAGTTCCTGACGAGCTGCGGCCCCTCCGACGTACAGTGATCTCAACACGATACGCCTCAAGGAGGACCAGATCATGACTACGACTCTTAACAAGCTGTTCATCGCGGCCGCGCTATTCTGCTTTGCCGTGACCGCTTGCCACAAAGCTCGGGTCACGACCGAAAACGGCGGCCACCCGGTGGAACTCAGCCAGCATGGCGACACCAGTTGCGTGTTGGTCGACAACACGGTTTTCTGTGCGCCGGCAAGGATGCGTGCGCCGATACGGCTGGCTGCCTCCGCCGCAATTTGAAACTCCAATTCTGCTGATCTTTTGGCCCGCCCTTGCGGCGGGCTTTTTTTACTCGAAGGATCAGGATCGGCCAGCCAGTTTGTCGGGCCACGTCTTGCCTTCCTTCAGATCCCTCGTGTCGAAGATCCGGTGGAACCACAAGTAGTTGTGCTTGGCTACCTTGGCCCCACCCGGCCAAGACGTGAATTTCGCACATTCCCGTTGTGTAAGAGTTCAAGGAAAGAGGGCCCCCGCGCCGGTACAGTGTCCACAACACGTAACGATCAATGGAGGACCAGACCATGAACACTACCAAGCTCCTGACCAGCCTCATCGTCACCACTGCGCTGCTGTGTTCGGCCGCCTTCGCTGCCGACACGCTGAAGGTCAGCATGGAAGACGGCAAGCAACGCGTGGAATTCAGCTTGCATGGTAAAACCGGTTGTGTGCTCGTGGACGCGAAGGTTTTCTGCGCACCGGCAGCGACCCGCGCACCAGTCAAACTGGCTTCCTCAGTATCCGACTAGATTCGAGTTTCTCCCGGGATCTTGGCCCGCCCATGAGGCGGGCCTTTTTTT
>JBOIFZ010000131.1:0-7306 GCA_050741735.1 Burkholderiales bacterium | reverse complement strand
TCGTCGCGGATGCAGCAGTTGCTGCAGCTCACCAAGCCGCGCGTCGTATCGCTGATCGTCTTCACCGCGGTAATCGGAATGTTCCTGGCGGTGCCGGCCGAGCGTCTGGCGTCGCCCGTGTTCTGGTTCGTGGCGCTGTTCGCAACGCTGGGCATCGCGCTGGTGGCGGGTTCGGCTGCGGCGGTCAATTGCCTGGTGGAGCAGAAGATCGACGCCAAGATGGCGCGCACCCGCGCCCGTCCCCTGCCAATGGGCACCATCACGTCGCTGGAAACGCTGTTGTTTGCCGGCGTGGTGGGTGGTTTCGGCCTGACCCTGCTGTACCTGCAGGTCAATCCGCTCACCATGTGGTTGACGCTGGCCACATTCGTCGGCTATGCCGTTATATACACCGTGCTGCTCAAGCCGCTCACGCCACAAAATATCGTGATCGGGGGCGCATCGGGGGCGATGCCACCGGTGCTCGGGTGGGCGGCGGTGACCGGGGAAGTCGCCGCCGACGCTTTGCTGCTGTTCCTGATCATTTTCGCCTGGACCCCGCCGCATTTCTGGGCCCTGGCGCTGTACCGCAAGGACGAGTACGCAAAGGCCGGCGTCCCGATGCTGCCGGTCACTCACGGCGATCGCTTCACCCGCCTGCACGTGCTGTTCTACACCGTGATCCTGGTGGCAGTAACGGCGCTGCCATTCGCAAGCCGCATGAGCGGCCTGATCTACCTGGTAAGTGCCGTGGTGCTGGACGCGCTGTTTCTAATCTACGCCATCCGCATCTACGTCGACTACAGCGACGAACTGGCGAAGAAAACCTTCCGCTACTCCATCGTGTACTTGTCGCTGTTGTTTGCCGCGCTGCTGGTGGATCACTACTTCCGCGTATGAGCGGGAGCTCGCCATGAAACCGGCGTTGCGCCTGGGCATGCTCGTACTGCTGCTCGCGCTGGGCGCCTGCCAGCAAGGCAAACCCGGTTTTCGCGCCACCGACATCACCGGAGCCGAGTTCGGCCGTGACTTCGCGCTTACCGACCACACCGGCAAGCCGCGGGCGCTGGCCGATTTTCGCGGCTTGGTGGTGGTGATGTTCTTCGGCTTCACGCATTGCCCGGACGTTTGTCCCACCACGCTCGCTGAACTGGCGGCGGCTGTGAAAAAGCTCGGCACCGACGGGGACAAGGTGCAGGTGCTGCTGGTGACCGTGGACCCGGAGCGCGATACGCCGCAAGTCCTGTCGCAATATGTGAGCGCATTCAACCCGCGTTTCCTGGCTCTGCGCGGTACTGCCGAGGAAACCGCGCGGGTGGCGAAAGAATTCAAGATCATCTATCAGAAAGTTGCCGGCGCGCGCCCCGACAGCTACACCATGGATCATTCCGCAGGCACTTACATTTTTGACATGCAAGGACGGCTGCGCCTGTACGTGAGTTACGGGCAAGGGCCGGAGGTTTTTGCCCACGACATCGCCTTGCTGTTGAAACAGTCGTAGAAAGTGCGGCCAAAAGAAAACGCCCCGCATTCGCGGGGCGTTTAATTGTGTAGCTGACCGGGTCAGGCGGCCGACGGCGCCATGAGTGCGCGCATTTTCTTCATCGCCTGGCCTTCGATCTGGCGAATGCGCTCGGCGGAAACGCCGAATTCATCGGCCAGTTGGTGCAGGGTCGCCGCATCCTGCTCGCGCAGCCAGCGTGCCTCGATGATGCGGCGGCTGCGCGAGTCGAGCGTGGCCAGTGCCCGGGCCAGCCCCTGGCTGCGGGCGCGTTCGGACTGGTCATGTTCGAGCACCAGGCCGGGCTCATCCGCGGGGTCGGCCAGGTAGGCAATGGGTGCGAAGCTCTCGTCTTCGTCTTTGGACGAAGGCTCGAGGGCCACATCATGCCCGCCCATCCGGGTTTCCATCTCGACCACGTCTTCGGCGCGGACATTGAGCTGTCTGGCCACGTCCGCTACCGCCTCCGGGCTCATGGTCGAGTGGCCCTGCTTGAGGCTGCGCAGGTTGAAGAACAGCTTGCGCTGCGCCTTGGTGGTGGCCACCTTGACGATGCGCCAGTTCTTCAGGATGAATTCGTGCATCTCGGCGCGGATCCAGTGCACCGCGAACGACACCAGCCGCACTCCGCGGTCGGGATCAAAGCGCCTTACCGCCTTCATCAGGCCGACGTTGCCTTCCTGGATCAGGTCGGCGTGGGGCAATCCGTAACCCAGATAGCCGCGGGCAATCGACACCACCACGCGCAGGTGCGACAACACTAATTGTCGCGCCGCATCCACATCACCTTCATCGCGCAGGCGCCGGGCCAGTGCGGTCTCCTGCTCCTGGGTCAGCAGTGGGTAGCGGTTGACCGCCTGAACATAAGTGTCCAGGCTGCCCGTAGTCGACGGGAACCGCACCGCAACAGTCAACGCATTAGTCATTGGGTATTCCTCCTTGCTGCAACAGCTTTCGCAGATACTAGCACTCTCGCGATAGGAGTGCCAATGACCTCCGGAAGTTCCCGAGCATGGCGGCAAGAGCCCTTCACCGTGGCTCGATCTGCCATAAGTGGCGACTCGCTGACAGCCAAGCGCCAAGCCACCCCAACGCGGCCGAAAAGACCAGCAGCCCGGCCGAGTCGGCGGCATCCAGGGGTTGCAGCTTGAATGCCGTTCCGTAGAGCGTGGCCAACTCGGCAAGTTGCACGTTGAGAACGATGACCGCCAGGGTCACGATGGCCCAGGCGGCACAGCCTCCCGCCAGACCCTGGAGCGCGCCCAGATAAAGGAACGGCCGGCGGATGAAGGGATTGGTGGCGCCGATCAGCTTGGATACCTCGATTTCATCGCGCCGGGTGAGAATCTGCAGGCGGATGGTGTTGAATGTCACCGCCACCAGCGCCAACGCCAGCAGTGCTGCCAGCAGCGTGACCAGCAGGCGTCCCACTTCGAGCGCGGCGTCCAGCCGCCGCGCCCATTCGGCGTCCAGTTGCACATGCTCGACCTTCGGCCAGCGCCCGGCCTGGTCGCGCAGTGCCTCCAGCGTGGCCGGGTCGTTGCTCCTGGCCGTGACCACGAAGGCGTCGGGCAGCGGGTTGCCCTCCAGATCGGCCAGCACGTCCGCCAATCCGGCGCTGCGCTTGAGCTTGGCCAGCGCCTGTTCGCGCGCGATGAAATCGACGCGGGCGACTTCGGGATGGGCCCGCAGACGCCGCTCCACTGCCGACACATCGCCCTGGCCGGCATCCATGGCCATGAAGATGCTGAGCTGCGGGTCGCTGGAAAGCTGGCGCGAAAACGCCTGCAGATTGTCGATGCCGAGATAAAAACCGACCGGCAACGACAATGCGATGCCGATCACAATCACGTTCAACCCGGTGGCGAAAGGCTGGCGCGCTAACCTGACCAGGCTCTCGCGCAGCGTGTCGAAGTGGGCCAGCAGCCAGTTCATGCGGCGAGCCTGCCGTGGTCGAGGTGCAGGATGCGCGGACCGAGGCGCCCGATCAGCGCCTCGTCGTGCGTGGCGATCACCACGGTCACGCCGACCTGATTGAACGACTTGAACATGCCGATGATCTCTTCGGCATAGGCGGCGTCGAGATTTCCGGTTGGCTCATCGGCTAGCAGGATGGCCGGGCGATTGACGATAGCGCGGGCGATGCAAAGCCTTTGCTGCTCTCCGCCCGAGAGGGTGATCGGCCTGGTCTTTTCCCGTCCCAGCAGGCCGACCTTGTCGAGCGCCGCGCGCGCACGCCGCGCGATCTCGCCGCGCGGGAAACCGGTGATCGCCAGCGGCAGCGCCACGTTCTCGAATACGCTGCGATCGAAAAGCAGCTTGTGATCCTGGAAAATCAGTCCGAAATTTCGGCGCAGATAGGGAATGGCGCCCGACTTCATCGCCGAGACGTTCTGGCCGTTGATGATCACGCCGCCGGAAGTCGGCATCTCGATTGCGGCGATCAGCTTCAGAAGCGTGCTCTTGCCCGCGCCCGAGTGGCCGGTGATGAACGCCATCTCGCCCGCCTCCACAGTGAAGGTCACGTCGCGCAGCGCGTCGTAACCGCCGGGGTAGCGCTTGGATACGTGACTGACGCTGATCATGCGCGACGGTGTCATGGGAATCCGGGTGGCGACGAAGGCGCTGAAAGCGAATCAGGGTCCCGCGACTGCAACGCTCGACCATCATTGCCCGGCTGCCGGCCCTGCCTCATTCGAACAATGCCTCCACGAACTGCTCGGCCGAGAACGGCCGCATATCGTCCGTGCCCTCGCCAACGCCTACGAAGCGCAGCGGGATCGGTTTGTGGCGCGCAATGGCGGCAATGGCGCCGCCTTTGGCGGTGCCGTCGAGCTTGGTCAGGATGATTCCGGTCACACCCAGCGCCTGGTCAAACGCCTTCACCTGCGTGATCGCGTTCTGTCCGGTGTTGGCATCCAGCACCAGCAGAACTTCATGCGGCGCCTCCGGGATCACCTTGGCGATCACCCGTTTCACCTTCCTGATTTCCTCCATCAGGTGTGGCTGGGTCGGCAGCCGTCCCGCGGTATCGGCGATCACGACATCGATGCCTTTGGACAACGCCGACTGAACCGCATCGAATATGACGGCCGCGGTATCGCCGCCTTCCTGAGCGACCACGGCGACATCGTTGCGTTCGCCCCAGATCTTCAATTGTTCGCGCGCCGCGGCGCGAAAGGTGTCGCCGGCCGCTAATAGGACTGATTTTCCTTGGTTCCGGAAAAAGCTGGCGAGCTTGCCTATCGAAGTGGTCTTGCCGGCGCCGTTGACGCCCGCCGTCAGTATCACGAAGGGTTTGGCGCGGGAAAGATCGAGCGGTTGCGCCAGCGGCGCAAGCAGCTCGAGCAGCGCCTGCCGCAACGCATCGCGAATCTGCGTTGCGTCCTGCATGCGCTCGCGCTGCGCACGCGCGCGCGTCTGATCGAGGAGATGGCGCGTTGCCTCCACGCCGACGTCGCAGGACAGCAGTACCGCTTCGAGGTCCTCGAAGAGCTGCTCGTCCACTTTGCGACCGCTGCCGAAAACCGCGGCGAGCCGGGCACCGAGCCGCGAGCGGGTGGCGGCCAGCCCCCGGCGCAGCCTCGCCGCCCAGACGCTGTCGCCGCCGTCTTTTATCGGTTCGTCCTTGTCACGCTTGAGGAAACTCAACATACTCTGGCGCTGCCACGGCAGCACTCGAAACCAGACAGCCATAATTCTATTCTGTTTGTTCTTGGCTCATCCATAAGCATGTTCGATAAACTTGCTCGTGCGCGCTGGGCGGTGTTGGCGTCGGCGTTGGTCTGCGTGGTTCCGGCGGGGGCCGCGTTCGGCGCTGCGGAACGTACGCTCGCCAACGGCCTGAAGATCATCGTCAAGGAGGATCATCGCTCCCCGGTGGCGGTGTCCATGGTCTGGTATCGCGCAGGCAGCATGGATGAAGTGAGCGGCACCACGGGTGTGGCGCACGTGCTCGAGCACATGATGTTTATGGGCACGCAAAAAGTGCCGCGCGGCGAATTCTCCAGGATCATCGCCCGCGCCGGAGGCCGCGTTAACGCGTTCACCTCGCGCGATCACACCGCCTACCACGAGCAACTGCACCAGTCGAAGCTCGCGCTGGCGCTGGAGCTCGAGTCCGACCGCATGGTGAATCTGCAATTTTCGGAGGAGGAGTTCGCCAGGGAAATGAAGGTCATCATGGAAGAGCGGCGCATGCGTACCGACGACGATCCGCATTCGCAGCTCTCGGAGCTGATGATGGCAACGGTGTATGCGGGGCATCCCTACCGCACGCCGGTCATCGGCTGGATGAACGACCTGGAGAACATGCGCCTTGCCGACGCCAGGGATTGGTACAAGACGTGGTACGCGCCGAACAATGCCACGCTGGTGGTGTGCGGCGACGTGGAAGCCGAAGAGGTGTTCCGTCTCGCCGAGAAATTCTTCGGCCCGATACCGGCGCGTACGCTGCCGCAGCGCAAGCCGCAAGTTGAGCCGCCGCAACGGGGCGTGAAGCGCATCAACGTAAAAGCGCCCGCGGAACAGCCTTACCTGCTGATGGCGTATCAGGTGCCGGTGCTGCGCAATGTCGACAACGATTGGGAGCCGTACGCGCTGTCGGTATTGGGAGGCGTGCTCGACGGTTCGCCCGCGGCGCGGCTTCCCAGAGAACTGGTGAAGAGCAGCCGCATTGCCAATTCCGCGGGTTCGAGCTACGACATCACCAACCGCGGACCCGGACTGTTTTTCCTCGACGGGGTTCCCGCCGAGGGCAGAAGCGCGGCGGAAGTCGAAACGGCGTTGCGAGACCAGATCCGGCGCCTGGTGGAAGAAGGCATAAGCGAACACGAGTTGCGGCGGGTCAAGGCGCAGGTTATCGCGGCACAGGTCTTTGCACAGGACTCGGTGTTCTTCCAGGCGATGCGCATCGGCGCGCTGGATACGGTCGGATTGCCTCACGATTCGGTGGACCGGCAGTTGAAGAAACTGCAGGAAGTCAGCGTCGCACAGGTCCGCGAGGTGGCGCGCAAGTATCTGGTGGACGACAACCTGACGGTCGCGGTGCTCGATCCGCAGCGGCTTGGAACCGGCGCGCGCCCGCGCCCGAAGGCGGGAGACGGCCGTGACGAGTAAACCAAAAGTCCTGGCACGATTGCTTGTACTCGCCACGCTCGTATTTGCGGCAGTGGTGCAGGCTGCGCTGCCGGTCAAGCAATGGCAGACGGCGAGTGGCGCGCGGGTGCTGTTTGTCGAGACCCATGATCTGCCGATGCTGGATGTGGCCGTGGATTTCCCGGCCGGAACCAGCCGCGACACGCGCGAAAAGTCCGGCCTGGCCGCGCTGACATTGCGCATGCTGCGGTTGGGCGTGGAAGGTCTGGATGAGGACCAGATTGCCGAGCGCCTCGCCGACGTCGGCGCGGATATCGGCGGGCGATTCGACATGGATCGCGCCGGCTATGACCTGCGTACGCTGTCGAGCGCGCGCGAACGCGACGAGGCGTTGGTAGTGCTGTCGCGCGTCCTGCAAAGGCCGACATTCCAGCCCGCGATCTTCGAACGCGAGAAGGAGCGGGTGCTGGCAGCGCTGAAGGAGTCCGATACCAAACCCGAGACGATTGCCGATCGCGAGTTCAAGCGCCAGCTCTACGCCGGCCATCCCTATTCGCTGCGCGGTTCGGGAGAAATCGACACGGTGGCACGTCTCACGCGCGACGATATGGTGGGTTTCTACCTCCGCCATTTTTCCGCCAGGGAAGCGGTGGTTTCAATCATCGGCGACCTCAATCACGATCAAGCGCGCGCGATTGCGGAGCAGTTGACTTCCGGCTTGAACGCGGC
>JBOIFZ010000130.1:0-5608 GCA_050741735.1 Burkholderiales bacterium | reverse complement strand
AGGGGCACATGAGGCTGCGATTAACGTTGATGGGCGGGGCATACGGCTGCTCCCGCAAACGGGCGTACCGCTAACGAGTCGCAGCCGTGCTTGCGGGAGCAGCCGTATAAGCGCTCCGTTTACCATGACTGACACAGCCTCCATGCGCTCCTGCCCGCCCCGAGGCTACGCCCGCCGAGTCCGGAGCGCACATAAGGAGGAGCCGACGCAGGGCGCCCGCTTGAGGCGCGGAGCAGGTCGGGGGATGCGACCCGGAGTCGCTCGCATTGCACGCCGCTCATGTGCGCTCGATGGGACGCCTACGCGGTCACATCCCCGGAGGGGCCCCTGTTCCGCGCTCCGGCGTCCCTAGCAGTCATCCGCACCTGGCGCAACGCGCGTCGTTGGACTTATGCAGAGCTTCCCTGGCGCCGGGGACAGGTTATTCTTGTCCCATGAACCAGCGCATACAGGTGCTGCAGGGCGACATCACCCGCCAGCAGGTGGATGCGATCGTTAATGCCGCCAACGCCTCCCTGCTCGGGGGCGGGGGCGTGGATGGGGCGATTCACCGGGCCGCGGGGCCGGAATTGCTGGAGTATTGCCGTGGACTTGGAGGCTGCCCGACCGGCGAGGCGCGCATTACGCCGGGATTCCGTCTGCAGGCGCGCTGGGTCATCCATACCGTCGGCCCGGTCTGGCGCGGCGGCGGCGACAATGAGGACGATCTGCTCGCGCGCTGCTATCGCAACAGCCTGGCGCTCGCCGTGGCGCACCAAGCGCGAACCGTCGCCTTTCCGCAGATCAGCACCGGGGTCTACGGCTTCCCGTTGCGCCGGGCCGCAGGGATAGCCATCGTTGTGATCGCGGAGTTTCTGTCGCGGGAGACGCGCATCGAGGAAGTTCGCTGCGTTTGCTTCAACGCGGATTCGTACTCGGCGGTCACCGAGGCGCTGGCCTGCCTGCGCTGACACGCTGCATTCCCTGGGACGATCGACGCGATGGATACGCTGGTCGGCGAATACGATCTACTGGTGATCGGCGGCGGAATCAACGGGGTGGGTGTGGCCCGCGATGCTGCCGGCAGGGGCGTTCGCGTCGCCCTGTGCGAACGCGGCGATCTGGGCGGCGCGACCTCGATGGCGAGCAGCAAGTTGATTCACGGCGGCCTGCGCTATCTGGAGCAGCGGCAGTGGCGGCTGGTACGCGAGTCGTTGGCGGAACGCGAAGTGCTGATGCGGCTCGCGCCGCATCTGGTGAGGCCACTACGCTTCGTCCTTCCCCACGCACCCGGACTGCGGCCGAAGTGGATGATCCGTGCCGGTTTGTGGCTCTATGACCGTCTCGGCGGCGCCAGCACTCTGCCGCGAAGCCATGCGGTCGATCTGCGCAGGCCCCCCTTCGACGACGATCTCGACCCCCGCTTCGGCAGCGGATTCTCCTACTCGGATTGCCGGGTGGACGATGCGCGTCTGGTCGTGATCAATGCGCTCTCGGCGCAAACTCTCGGGGCGAAAATCCTGCCGCGCACCGCCTGCGTGGGTCTCACCGACACGGGAAACGGCTGGCGCGCCGATCTCGAGGCTGCCGATGGACGGCGCGGTTCTTTGACGGCCAAAGCCGTCGTCAACGCCGCCGGACCCTGGGTCGAACAATTTTTGCGCGAAATCGCCGGACTGCATTTGCGGGGCCAGGTACGGCTGGTCAAGGGCAGCCATATCGTCGTGCCGCGCCGGATCGCTGGCGACCATGCCTATATATTGCAGAACCACGACCGCCGAATGGTTTTTCTCCTGCCGTTCGAACGCAGATTCACCCTGATCGGCACTACAGAGGTGGTGCTCGCGCAACCGCCCGCGGCCATGGATGTATCGGATGATGAAGTGCGCTATCTGTGCGACGCAGCGAACCGTTATCTGAGAAAGCCAATACACGCTGGCGACGTCGTGTGGTGTTACGCCGGAGTGCGGGCGCTACACGACGACGGCAAGGCGAGCCCCACCGTGGTTACGCGCGACTATGTCCTGCAACTCGATCATGCCGGCAGCGGTGCGCCGATCCTATCCGTATTCGGGGGCAAGATCACGACTTACCGCCGCCTTGCCGAGCACGCGCTGGAAAAACTTTCCTCAGTTCTGGAGATTCCGGGCCGTCTCTGGACCGCGACTGCGCCGCTTCCCGGTGCCGCGACTGGACACTTCGATTACGTGGAATTTCTGAAGAGCATGCTGACACGCTGCGCCGCGTTGCCTACCGGGCTGGTCGAAGGCATCGTGCGGCGTCACGGATCGACTGCATTCGACTTGATCGGCGACGCACAGAACGTCAACGACCTGGGTGCACACTTCGGCGCCGGATTGACTGCGCGCGAAGTGGATCATTTCATCGACAGGGAATGGGCGCGCACCGCGGAAGACGTGCTGTGGCGGCGCAGCAAGATCGGCCTGCACCTGAGCGACGCGGAACGCGCCGCCGTGGAGGACTACGTTAATCGCCGAATCGCCCGCTGAGCGCGTTCACGCAAGCATGGCCGCGAAGCGTTCGGCTTCCATCGGCCGGCCGCCGAAGTAGCCCTGGTAAGCCTCGCAGCCGAGCGCACGCAGAAAATCGAGCTGTCCCCGGGTTTCCACACCTTCGGCAACCACCGTCATTCGCAGGCTCTTCGCCAGGTTGATGATCGCCTGCACGATCGCGGAATCGTTAAGGTCGTGCGGCAGGTCCTCGACGAAGCTGCGGTCGATCTTGAGTTTGTCGATCGGGAAGCGTTTCAGATAATTCAGGCTCGAGTAGCCGGTGCCGAAATCGTCGATGGACAGACTCACCCCCATGTCATGCAGAATCTCCAGCGTTTTGGCGGTTCCCTTCGGGTCCTGCATGATCGCGTCCTCGGTGAGTTCGATTTCGAGCTGATGCGCCTTGAGCTTATGGCGGGCGAACGCCGCCGCCACGCCCTGGACCAGGTTGGCGCGACGGAACTGGAACGCCGAACAGTTGACGGCCACGGGGACCACGCGTAGCCCCTCTGTCTGCCAGGCGTTGATCTGGCGGCAGGCCTCGTTCAACACCCATTCGCCGATGAGATGGATGATGTCCGATTCTTCTGCCAGAGGAATGAAACTCTCCGGAAACAACAGTCCGCGCTCCTCGTGGTTCCAGCGCACCAGCGCCTCGGCACCCAGCAACTTGCCATTGGCGGTGTTGAACTGCGGCTGATAATGAAGCACCAGTTGATTGCGCTCGATGGCGCGGCGTAGCTTATTCGCCAATACCAGGCGTTCGGCCGCCGGTGCGGTCAGCTCCGGCGTAAAGAATTCGTAGCGGTTGCGGCCGCTTCTCTTTGAGTAGTACATCGCCGCATCCGCGTTGCGGATCAGATCCTCCATGGTCTGCCCATCGTCGGGATAAACGCTGATGCCGACGCTTGCCGACATCTGTATTTCCTGCGCTTCAAGCAGGAACGGTTCCTCGAAGATGGCGAGCACCTTGGCCGCGACCAGCGCCGCCTCGGCCGGTTCGCGCAATGCCGACAGGACGATGAGGTACTCGTCGCCGGCGTGCCGGCACGCCGTATCGGTCTCGCGCACGCAGCCGCGCAGCCGTGCCGCCACGGTCTGCAACAGGATGTCGCCGGCGCGGTGCCCGAAGGAATCGTTGACATTCTTGAAGCGGTCCAAGTCGATGAACAGCAGCGCAACCCTGGTCTCCATGCGCTTCGCCGATGCCAGCGCCTGTTGCATACGGTCCTGAAACAGGGTGCGGTTGGGCAGGCCGGTGAGCAGGTCGTGGTGGGCAAGGAAGCGCAACCGCGCATCCATGTCCTTGCGCTGGGACACGTCCTCGGTTACCCATAACACCTTGATCGGCTCGCCCTCCAGATCAAGCAACGCATCACCCTTGGTGCGCAGCCAGCGGTGGGTGCCGTCGGGCCAGGACACCCGGTACTCGATGTCCAGGTTGCCGGTGCCGCCGAGGCATTCGTCGACGGCCTGTGTGAAACGGGGACGATCTTCGTGATAGATCGATTCGAGCAACTGTTGGTAGGGAACGTCCGGGTGGTCGCTGCGAATGCCGAACAGGTGCAGGCTCATTTCCGAAGCGCGCACCATCCGGCTCCGAACGTCGAACTCGCAGGTTCCAATCTCCGCAAAAGCCAGCGCGAGCTTCTCGCGGTCGAGGCTGGCCTTGAGCGCATCGAGGGTGTTTCGGGTGACGGCCTGCGAATCGCGCAGCCTCTCCGACGATATCAGCAGCTCCGCGGTGGCGCTTTGAAGCTTTTCGTTGGTTTCCTGTAAGAGCTGCTGGGCGGCAGCGAGATTTTTTTTCAGGTTAGCCGGCCGCGCCGGCGTGCGCGCGATGGGTTTGCGCCCGCGAGGACCTGCGCGTGTGCCTGGCTTCGCCTTGTTTGCGGCGCGTCTTTTGCTCTTGGCGCGGCTCACTCGGCGGGACTCAGTCGTTTCTTCTTCCATGTTCGGCGCGATCGGGGAGCTGCGAACTGGTCGGATTGAGAGGTTCTCGTCATATCGGTGCAAGCCCCATGCAAGTGGCATTCTGAGTGAATCCCGCCCCACGGGCAACACCGCCGACCTTGAAGCCGCCGTCCTGCTTTGCCAGCATGTCCAGCACCTCGATGCCGGCCGCAATCACTTCAGCGCCGATGCCGTCTCCGGGAATCGCCGCGATTTTGTAGGTTTTCATCTCAATCCTTTGGCCGCCAAGTCTAGAAATTGACGTTGTTCTTGCCCTTGAGCTTGAGAATCCTGCGTGCGTCGTCGGGCGTGGCGACTTCGAGACCCAGTTCTTCGAGGATGCGGCGGATCTTGGAGACCTGATCGGCGTTGGACGTGGCAAATTGGCCCTTGCCGATCCACAGGCTGTCTTCCAAGCCGACGCGCACGTTGCCGCCCATCACCGCGGACTGCGTGGCGATGTACATCTGGTTGCGTCCTGCGCCGAGCACCGACCACTGGTACTGGTCACCGAACAGCCGGTCGGCGGTGCGCTTCATGTGCAGCACGTCCTCGGGGTGGGGGCCGATACCGCCGCGGATGCCGAATACCGACTGGATGAACAGCGGTGGCTTGACCAGGCCGCGATCGAGGAAGTGCGCCGCGGTGTACAGGTGGCCGATGTCGTAGCACTCTATCTCGAAGCGGGTGTCGTTGTTGCTGCAGGACTCGAGGATGTGTGCGATGTCCTTGAAGGTGTTCTTGAAGATGCGATCGTCGGAACCGGCAAGATAGGGCTTTTCCCAATCGTGCTTGAATTCGGTGAAACGCTGCAGCATCTCGTACAGGCCGAAATTCATCGAACCCATGTTGAGCGACGCCACTTCAGGCTTGAGCAGCAGTGCCGGCTGCAGCCGTTCTTCAACGCTCATGGTCGGAGCGCCGCCGGTGGTGAGATTGATCACGACGTCAGATGCTGCCTTGATCTTCGGCAGGAACCGCAGAAACATCTTCGGATCCTGGGTGGGGCGGCCGTCCTTGGGCTCGCGCGCATGCAGATGCACGATTGCGGCGCCGGCTTTTGCCGCGCCGATCGCCGCGTCCGCGATCTCCTCCGGCGTCACTGGCAGGTAGGGCGACATCGACGGCGTATGGATGGCGCCGGTTACTGCGCAGGTGATGAT
>JBOIFZ010000129.1:0-9005 GCA_050741735.1 Burkholderiales bacterium | reverse complement strand
CTGATGGCGGAGGTCCGGCCTTTCGGCTGCCCCCTGACCATTTCCGATTTCGACGGGAGCGACGCGTCTTTTTTAAGACTGAAAGGCCTGACACCGGAGTTCATAAAGATCAGCGCCGCGAACATTGGGCCGTCCAAGCTGTCGGAATTAGCCCGAAAGTGCCAGGCGTTGGAAATCAAAACCATTGCCGAGCATGTGGAAAGCAAGCAGACGCTGCAGCACCTGCGTCAATCAAGAATCGATTTTGCCCAGGGATACGAGATCGCGCCGGTGAAGCCGCTTTAGAAAGGCCGAGAAAGGGAAAGAGGAAAGAGGGCTGAGGGCTGAGGGCTGAGGACTGAGGACTGAGGACTGAAAAGTGTAGTTCTTTGCGTTCAACGCGGTTGTTTTTCTTTAACGTCCTTTCCTTTTGGCTTCCACGTATTAGTTACGACGTAACCTGAAGGTGAGTCTCCACTAAAACAGATCGCTTCGCGCTATGTTTTCCCTTTGCGTACCTCTCAAGGGAGTATTGAAAAGAAACCTTTGCGTCAACGCTCTTGCGATTTTCGCGCAATTAAGTCGTTACATCGTCACGGCGGTTACCTACCGGGACTTGCGCAGGGCCGGATTGAGCCTGTCGATGTCGGCCTGGACCTGATCGCGGCTGCGCTCGTAAATCAGCTCGCGCCCCATCACGCTGCCGGCGTAGCCCAGCCCGTTGCGGGTCGGAGTCAGATCGCACTTGACGCTGTGGATGCCTTCGCCGATGACTACCACGATCCGCTCGGTGCGCTTGTTCAGAACCACCAAGTCGAGGACTTGTCCGGTTTCGGTAACGCGTACTTTGATTCTTTCGTCGAACATGATTTCATCAGTGACAGGTGACGGGTGACAAGTGACGGGTGGCTAGAGGCAAGGCCATTCTAGTCCTCACTGTGTTCTCTAGAACTGACGCAATAACTTCTCATACTCTGCATGGGGACCGATCCAGAACCAGATCACCTCATCCTCCTCAAGAACGCCAACAGCACGCCAATCCAAGTCTATGCGTACCGAGTAAATCGGGAGCCTGGTGTGAACCTTCTTGAAGCGTAATGACGAATGGTCGGGATTCTCCGACCAAAGCTGATACGCGCTCCTCGCGTTTTTCTTGAACAGGCCGAGGAATGGATTGGTAGAGCGCCCGGAACTTTTCAGTTGTTCTCGAGCGCACGTTTCAGAGCGGCTTGGTCAATCCGGCCCCGTACTCCGTCAGCGCTTCCTCGGCAAGTCTCTCCAGCACGTCTTGGGACTTCGCGAATGACGCAGTCCAACGTTCCTCCGAGGCGAGTTCGTTCAGAAGGATTGCGGCAAGGGCATCTTGCTCGGACGGCGGCAGCTTCGAAGCCTCGCTCAAGACTTTCTCAAGTAACTTGGTCATGGGAGTGGTCCCCTGTTCATAAACGACATGATACGCCGGTCAGTCAGGAGCGGTTAAACGTGACTGCCTTCCTCAGCGTCCTCTCTTTTCTCCTTTGCGTACCCCTCAAGGGGGAATTGTGCCGAATCCTTTGCGTTGAACGCGTTTGCATTCCTTAGCGTCCTTTCTTTTCTCCTTTGCGTACCCCTCAAGGGAGTATTGAAAAGAAACCTTTGCGTCAACGCTGTTGAATTAGACAAGAAAAGACCTTCAAGTGCCGGATACCCAGCGCTGCAGGGAGAGCGTCAGTACAAATGCCACCACCGCCAGCCCTGCCAGCAGCGGCGCGCCGTGGCCGGCGAGGATCACCGAATCGAGCAGCGCGATGCCGGCGAGGAGACTGACCACCGCACGCGGCACGTCGCCTTTTGCGCGACGGTGCAGCAGCCAGAGCGCATACAGCGTCCAGCCGATAAAGAGCAGCAGAGGCAGCAACGCCGATGACTGCCGCGTCGCGAGCCAGATTCCGTAGGCTACCGGTACCCCCAGAAACGCGAGCGGCCAGACGGCTCCGAGGCGGTCGAGATGTTCCTGCTTGGCGGTGTAGGTAAGCCCGATCAGGTAGCACAGCAGCACGAACGCCGCGACGAATACTGGTTGTGGCAAGACGTTCGCCACCGCGTACGCCGCGGCGAGGTAAACCAGCAGTCGGCACACGCCCATCACCAGCGGGCTGAGCGGATTGTCCTTGTGGTGCCAGTTGTAGAACGTGATGGCGATCGCCAGCGCGATTCCGGCCACCACCGGCCGCCATTGCGTGAACGGGTCGAAACCGTAACCGGCCCACGCGAGTAGACCCACCGCGACCGCAAGCATGCCGAAGCCGACGGCGTATACCTGCGCCGAACTCACCTGCCCCGATGGGATCGGTCGTTCCGGGCGCGACCTGGCATCGAAGGGGCTGTCGAAGGCGTCATTCAGGAACATGCCGCCGACGTAGAACAGCGACAGCGACACCAACAGGAGGGCGAGCCGCGCATCCGCGGCGGCGGCGCCTGCCAGCGCCACGCCGGTAAACACGTTAGTCCAGACGGTCGGCAGATTGGAGACGCGCCCGAGCCTGAGCGCGACGGACAGCTTCATTCGGCCCCCTCTCTTATGATCGAGGTATCGCGCAGGCTGTGATGTTGGTGGCTGGCGGCAATCGCAGCCGGTCGCATCCCCGCGAAGCGGGGCCGCTGCTTCCTGCTCATGCCGCCAACTCTTCCCTCACCCAATTCAGCTCGCGCGCGATGGCCTGTTCCATGCCGCCGGCCTGCAGATGCGCGGGCAGCACGTTCCAGGTATAGGTCTCGACTTCGAGGTGCGGAGAGATCGGCTTGAGGCGATGCTGGTCGAGCACCTTGCGGATGAAAAAGCGCGTCGAAGAAAAGGCGCCGAGGTCATCGAGGAAAATCGGCACGTGGAAGTGCACCCGCCATTCGCGATCCTTGGCCTGCCCGTTCACCGTCGCCAGCGCTTCGGGCAGATCGGCGAAGCGGCGCACGCCGTTGGGGCCGTCTTCCACCACCTGGTGCAGGTAAACCGGATCGTCGAACTGGCGCAACGCCTTCAGCGCTTCCGGCGTGAGTTCCGCCACCCGCAGGCCTGCGCTGATCTGCATCTTGTGCACCCGGATGCCGGCCTTTTCCAGGCGCTGCAGGCAGGCGACCGGGTCCTCGAATTCCACCGCCGCGTGGCACAGGTCGAGGCACAGGCCCAGATGATCGTGCAGCGCCACCGACGCGGCCTGCCGCTCCAGACCGGCAAGTTCGCTAAGGCGCAGCACTGCCTGCGCGCTGAACAGATGCCGCTGGAAAAATCCGACGCTCTCGTCCACCGTCTCCAGATAGCAATGCGGCTCCGGCTCGATCGCCAGCGTGACGCGCTTGCCGGTACGCCTTTCAAGCTCGATCAGATGCGCGACATGGCGCAGCAGGTTGTCGGCGATGTGCTCCACGTCGCTGCCGTTGTTGCCCGTCATTGCCGGCTTGAATGCGCCCGGCACCGTACTGACGCTGCCCTCGACGCCCTCCGGCAGCAGCTTGGCGAGCAGGTCCGCCAGCTCGTCGGTATAGCGCAGCCGCTCCGCGTCGCGCCAGTCCGGCAGATAGACTTCTTCCTTCACCCGCGTGCCGTGGAAGGTGCCGTAGGGAAAGCCGTTGATGGTGAAAACGTAGAGTTTGTTGCGCTGGAGGAAGTTGCGAAATTCTTCCAGCGTCGCCGGATCGGTCAGCGCCCGCGAGGCCTGCGCGGAGAGCCGCAGGCCGATGCCGAACGGCTGGCCCGGCGCCACGCGGTCGCGCACGGCCGGAAAGAAACGCTCGATGTTGGCCCGTACCTCGGCCCAGGTCTCGCCCGGATGGATGTTGCTGCAGTAGGTCAGGTGGCCGCCGTCCGCCCCGAGCCTCATTGGCCGGTCTCCCGCCGGCGCAACCACGACATGGCATGCAGGATTTCGTTGTTGTCCATCTGGTGCACGTCCTCGCCGCGACCGAGGTCGCGCAACAGCGTGATGGTGAGTTCGCCTCCGAGGTGTTCGCGAAACTCCTCGATCCCGCGCAGGATAACCAGGCGGCCCTGTTCATCGCGGGTTTCCATGGCCGGATGCCACAAGTAGAAACCCAGGCGCTTGAGCAGTTTGTAAACCCGTTCCTCACCGCCCGGCGCGAGCATGCCGATCTGTACCGAATAGCGCGTGTCCAGAGCAAGGCCGATGGCGACCGCTTCGCCGTGTCGCAGTTCGTGTTGCGTGAGCGCCTCCAACTTGTGGGCGGACCAGTGCCCGTAGTCGAGCGGGCGCGCGCTGCCGGTTTCGAAAGGATCGCCGCCGTGCGCGATCTGGTGCATGTGCAGCTCGGCGCAGCGTCGGATCATGCGGGCCATCGCAGCCGGTACGCATTCTTCGAGCGCTTCAGCATTGGCTTCCAGCCAGTTGAAGAACTGGCCGTCGCGAATCAGCGATATCTTCACAGCTTCGGCCACGCCGGCGATCTTGTCGCGCGGTTGCAGCGTGCGCAGGAAGACGAAATCGTTCAGCACCGCGAACGGCGGCGCGAAAGTGCCGAGCAGATTCTTCACGCCGAAAGCGTTAATGCCGTTCTTGACGCCGACGCCGGAATCGTTCTGGCTGAGCACGGTGGTTGGCACGCGCACATGGCGGATGCCGCGATGCGTGGTGGCGGCGACGAAGCCGATCATGTCCAGGAAGGCGCCGCCGCCCACGCCGACCACGAACGCGTGACGGTCGAGGCCCATTTCCATCAGTTTATGCTGCAGGCTGGCTACCAGCGCGGGGTCGTTTTTTACTTGCTCGCCGCCGGGCACCACTTCAGGACGGCCGATCAATTCCAGCGAATCCGCGCGCACCGCGGCATACGCGGCGATGTCGTGCACCAGCGTCGGCCAGCTTGCCGCGACGTTGGCATCCACGAACACCACGAAGCGATGACACTTATCTGGTTCGCGGCGCACCATCGCCTGCGCGAAAACCGGATTGTCGCGGGCGAACAGGTGCTCGGTGAAATGCACCGGGTAGTCGTAGCGGATCGAAAATTCCTGGTTGTAGACCGCCTCGGATTCGGCGGATTCCCTGACCAGCTCGATGCTCATCTGGTTTCCCGTCTGCCGATGTGCTGCCCGGCTTATTTGAATACGGTTGCGTCGCTGTGTTGGGGGACCGCCGGCGGCTCGCCGATACGCGGCGCCTGGCCGCGCAGCACCGAGTTGCCCTCGAACAGCATGCGCTGGTCGATCGGCGTTGGATCGAGCCAGTGCTCCTCCTTGATCTGGCCGCTCTGGCCGAATGCCCTGAGCGCGTTGCCGTAACAGATCGCCTCGACGTCTTTGGCGGCGATGCCGCGCTCGAGCATCAGGCGCGCAGTCTTCGGCACCGCCAGCGGATCGGACACGCCCCAGTCCGCACTGGAATCGATAAAAATGTGGTCCGAGCCGTACTTGCGCGCGATCTCGACCATGCGTTCGTTGCCCATCTTGGTGTGCGGATAGATTGTGAATGCCGCCCAGAACCCGCGGTCGAGCACTTCCTGAACGGTTTCCTCGTTGTTGTGATCGATCACCACGCGCTCGGGATCCATCCCCATTTCGATGGCGACGTCCATGCTGCGGGTGGTACCGCTTTTCTTGTCGCGATGCGGCGTATGCACCTGCACCAGCATGTCGAATTCCTTCGCCAGCGATATCTGCGCGCGGTAGTACTTGTCCTCCACCGGGGTCTGATCGTCGTAGCCGATCTCGCCCACCGCCACCACGCCCTCCTTCATGAGATAACGCGGCAGCACTTCCAGCACTTGCTCGGCGAGCGCCTCGTTGTTGGCTTCCTTGCTGTTCAGGCCGATGGTGCAATAGTGGCGGATGCCGAATTGTGCGGCGCGGAAACGTTCCCAGCCTACCAGGCTGGACATGTAGTCGATGTAGCTGCCCACCTGGGTGCGCGGCTGACCCAGCCAGAAAGCCGGCTCGACGATGGCGACGATGCCGGCCGCGGCCATGCGCTCGTAATCGTCGGTGGTGCGCGCACTCATGTGGATGTGGGGGTCGATGAATCGCATGGTCTTTCTCCAGATGATTCGGTGCGGTCAGGCTGGATTCGCAATCGCCTGCCAGCTCAGCTTCTTTTGGGACACGGCGACCGAGAGTTCCGGGTATGCCCATAATAGCCCGGATGCCGCCGGATCGGGCGAACTGGAGAGCGCCAGCGCCGCGGCCGCGCGCTCCGGACCGGTTCCCTTTTCCAGCACACGGCCCAGGTCGGCGAGCATTTCGCCCCGGGCATGCGGCCCGACGCAACGCCACAATTCCGGGCTGACCGGCCGCCCCGCGGCCCAGCGTTCGTGCGCGTAATCGCAGAGCATGCGCGCCAGCGCCGGATTGGCGCGGCGATCCAGGCCGACGATCGGATCCAGGCCGGCGCCGATGAACAAGGCCTTCAGCACCATCTGGTTCCAGGCCGGCTCCGCCAGTTGCTCGGATGGGTAGGGATTGCGGTGCGCCACTGCCTCGAATACCGCTTTCATGTTGGTGCGCACGCCCTCCGCGGCACGCAGCACGTGGCGCGGTTGGTCGGGATACAGCGGTAGGCCGCGATAAAAGGCGACCAGTTCGCCGACGTCTGCGGTCGCGCACAACTGGTCCAGCCGCCGCGAGAACTTGGCGCCATCGCTGGCTGCGGCCAGCAGCAGAAGCACGCGCGCGGCCTGGTCCAGGCTCCATTCCCGCGGGTCCCAGCCGGGCCGGGCCGCCGTCGCCTGACCGAGTTCCACGGCGCCCAGCGCCAGGTCCGCCTTGCCAATCTTGCGCGGCACCAGGCTCACCGACATGTACAAGTCCTTGTCGCTGCCGCCGCCGCGCAGCCGCTGCGCACTGCTCTTCAGCCACGCAGCCGCGTCGCCCGGCAGCCGGGCGACCAGCCATTGCTCGAGTACCTGTGCCGGTGTCATGCCGCCGCCTCTTTTACGATCAGGGTGACGTACAGGCCTTCCGGTCGGCGGCCGGCGCCAATCGCGGCCGATCGCATCCCCATAAAAACATGGGGCCCCTGCTTCCTGCTCATGCCGCTCGCCTCGCGGACGCCGAGGAACTGGAGAATATGTGGTCAAGCAGCAGGCGTTTCACGAAGGTGGCGGCCACCGGTCCCTCGCCGAAGAGTTCCGGCGCCGAGCTGATGAAAAGGGGACCCTCTTCCGCGCGGTCGGTCGGGCGGCCGTGCGAACCCTTGACCAATGTCGCGTCCAACGAGATCACGTCCATCAGATAGCGCATGCCGAGCATCTTCTGCGCCAGCCGCAGCGCGATGCGCAGCTTGGCAAGCGGCAGCGCCGGATCGATGAAAAGTTCCACCGGGTCGTAACCCGGCTTGCGGTGGATGTCCACGGTGCGCGCATAATCCGGCGCGCGCGCATCATCAAAAAAATGGTAGTAGGTGAACCAGCTGTCCGGACGCGCGATCGCCACCAGTTCCCCGGAGCGCGGATGATCCAGGCCCATTTCGCGCTTGCCCGCCTCGTCCAGCACCCGCTCCACGCCCGGAAGAACGCGCAGCAGATCCGCGACCTTGTCCACCAGTTCCGGGCGCGCCACGTAGACGTGTGCAATCTGGTGGTCGGCGACCGCGAACGCTTGGGAAGCGCCGGCATCGAGTTGCTCGCGCCCGAGCTCCTCGCGCACGCGTAGCCAGCCGGCCTGGCGCAGCGCGCGGTTGATGTGCACCGGCCTGGACACTTCGGTGATGCCGTACTCTGACAGCGCGACCACATGCGCGCCGGCGCGCTGCGCGGCATCGATCAGCTCGCCGCACACTTCGTCCACCTGGGCGACGTCGCGCACGATGGCGGGATGATTGGGGCCGAGCCGCTGCAGGTTGTAGTCGAGGTGCGGCAGGTACACCAGCGTCAGCGTCGGCTTGAACTTGCCGAACACGTGCAACGCCGATTTGCCGATCCAGCGCGTCGAGGTGATGTCCGCCGCCGGGCCCCAGAAGCGAAATAGCGGAAACTGCCCAAGCGCGCCCTGCAACTCGTCGCGCAGGTCGGCCGGGTGCGTGTGGATGTCGGGAAGCTTGCGGCCGTCGGCCGGGTACATCGGCCGCGGCGTGACCGCGAAGTCAGCGGTCGAATACATGTTGTACCACCAGAACAGCTTGGCGCAGGTGAACGCCGGATCGCGGCTCCGCGCGGCCTCCCACAGCTTCTCGCCGCCCACCAGGCCGTTGGACTGGCGCCACAGCCAGATCTCGGACAGCTCGCGGAAATACCAGCCGTTGCCGACGATGCCGTGTTCACGCGGCAGCGCGCCGGTGACGAAGGTGGATTGCACCGTCGTGGTCACCGCCGGCACCACCGTGTCGAGCGGCCGCATGCCGCCCCGCTTCGCCAGCGCACTCAGATTCGGCGCATGCGCGAGCAGCACGCGCGTCAGGCCCACCACGTTCAGTACTAGCGTGCGGTTCATGGCTGCGCCCGTGACGGATCGTGAAAAATCCGCAGCCGCTGCACCAGCGACAATCCTGTTGTCACCACCCGTCCTCCGTGCCCGCCAATTGCGGGCTTCGATCGATTGTCCCGCAGGTGCATCCGCGGCACGCGGCGGAACTACCGGGATTGCTTTGTGCAATTGTAACTCTGCCAGGATGACGAGAGGCGAGAGGAAAGAGGAAAGGGGAAAGAGGAAAGAGGAAAGAAAGGTCTAGTTCTTCCTTTGCGTACCTTTGCGTACTTTGCGTTGAACGCGTTTGTTTTTATCCCCTGCCCGCGCCGTCTATAATCCCGGCCATGCCCGCTTTCCGACCGATTGCGGCACCATGACAATGGAGAAGAATCGACAATGACCCCCTCGTCAATTCGAGCGCTGACTTTCGACGTATTCGGTACCGTGGTGGACTGGCGCGGCAGCATCATTCGCGAAGGACGCGCGCTCGCAAAGCAGAAGAATTTGAAGGCGGATTGGGCGGCGGTCGCGGACGCATGGCGCGATGGTTACAAGCCGGCGATGGACCGGGTGCGCAAGCGGCAACTGCCGTGGATGAGCATCGATCAACTGCACCGGCTGATCCTCGACGACGTGCTGG
>JBOIFZ010000128.1:0-3344 GCA_050741735.1 Burkholderiales bacterium | reverse complement strand
CGGCGGAAGTAGTGGTAGTAGGCCGGGGTCATGCCGAACACGAGGGGACGTCCCAGCAATTCGGCCTGGGTCGGCACGACAATGTCCAGGCCGATCGCAAAATAGCTGATGGGCTGACTCGAACCGTCGTGGGCGTTGTACCCGGCCAGGGCCAGCCGATTGACCAGAGCGAACTCGACCCCCTGGTCTTCGCCGACACGGAACCGGCTGCGCAACCCGACATCGTAGATCCACGCGTATCCGGCGCCATCGAGTTCCCAGCCGGCCCCGGCGGAGACATAAGGCTTGAGCCGCCAGCGTGAGGTAATCTGCTTCTCCAGTTCGAGGCCGGGAACGAAGCTCATAGTCCCCAATCTTTCCGGCAGACCCTCGTCGACGATGTCGTTAAAGTGATAGTCGTAGAAGCCGACCGACACCGGCAATGTGATCCGCAATCCCCAGCGGTCTTCTTCGGGTTCCCGCAGCGTATGGCTCAGCGGTAGTTGCAGCACCGCAACGGTGCGATCGCCCGAAGCATATATCCCGGTGCCGAAGGTGGCGGCGTAGTACCAGTTGACCAGTTCCTCCCGCTGCTGGACGAAGCTCGGCTGCGCCTGTTGCGCCTGCGCCGGCGGCGCCGCCAGCAGTCCGGCGAGCAACCACAGGGAAAAGGTCCGCGGCGGCACCTTCCCCAGCAGCTTGATCGTGACCGCAAACACGAGCACGACCACGATGCCGAGCCCGATGACGGCCAGCTGCAGCGTCCGCCTCATTCCCCTGTGCGGCTCGCCGAAATGCATGGCCGAGCGGCTGCCCACTACAGTTGCGACTCGATCGGCAGCCAGGACATGAACCACACCCCCAGCCGACGCCACGCGCCAACCTGCGGCTCGGCGTCGTATCGCACCTCGCCGTCATCCTCGCGCTCGACCCACTCCAGCTTCTTGCGCGAATCGCTCGACCGGGGATCGCCGGAAACCAGCTCGAGGCGATAAGCCGATCGCGAAAACGCCGCGATAAATTCCTCGGCCATGAGGGTGGCCAGCTCGGGGCTCTCGAATACCAGTCCGATTTCCGTATTCAGCGCGGCCGAGCGCGGGTCCAGATTGAGCGAGCCGACAAACACCGCCTTGCGGTCGAAGTTGAAGACTTTGGCATGCAGGCTCGCACGCGATGAACCGGGCAGCCCCGATCCAGGCCCGCCTTCGCGCTTCGCCTCCTTGTCCGCGCGGCGGGCAGTGGGTTTGACTTCGTACAAGGCGACACCGGCTTCGAGCAGGGGCCGGCGATAACGGCTGTAACCGGCATACACCGCGGACACATCGGTCGCCGCCAGCGAATTGGTGAGGACCGTGACCTGCACGCCGCGGCTGTGCAGGCCGCGGAAATATTCCACTCCCGCTTTGCCGGGCACAAAATAGGGTGACACCAGCAACAGTTCGTGCTGCGTGACTTCGGTGATCCGCCCCAGCCTGGGCAGAAGATGCGTGCGCCGGTCTTCCGGGGACTCGGTCACCTTGGCAGGATCGTCGTACAAGGTCTCCGCCCTGCACCAGTACAGACCCAGTGCACCGGCATGGAGATCGCGCGCCAGCGCGCTGTTGCGCAGCGCCTCGGCATAAGCGCTGCTGCGCTGCGAATCGCTGTACTGCTTGAGGGCGGCGCGGCCCCGCTCGATCTGCTCGCTCGTTACCTTTCCCGATACCAGAGCCGCGATGGGGTAGGCCGACTCGCTGTTCCAGTACTGGTCGAAGGAGTCGGAGACCTGTTGCACCACCGGGCCCACTGCCATGACATCGAGATCGGCGAAGTCCTGGTCGGGACGCGCTTCGAAGTATTCGTCGCCGATGTTGCGGCCGCCGACGATCGTGACCTGGTTGTCGGCTGTGAACGATTTATTGTGCATGCGCCGGTTCACACGCGCAAACTCCGCCAGGGCGCCGAGCCCGCGCGCGCGGCGCGCAGCAATGGGGTTGAACAGCCGCACTTCGATGTTGGGATGCTCGTCCAGCAACAACAGTTGCACATCGTCCGCTGCCGTGCCCAGGTCGTCGATCAACAGGCGTACGCGCACGCCACGGTCCGCGGCGCGTACCAGATGGTCCAGCAGAACACGCCCGGTGGCGTCATTGCGCCAGATGTAGTACTGCACGTCGAGGCTGCGCTCGGCCCCCGCCGCGAGCACCAGGCGCGCCACGAAGGCATCGGTTCCGCGCACGAGCGGGTGCACGCCCGACAAGCCTGGGTGAACATCAACCAATGGCGCGACTGCACGCCCCAAACGCGTGTCGCCGGTATCCTGCAGCGAGCGTGATTCTTCCCTTGGGTAGTCGACGGGCAGCGAAGCGCATGCGCCCAGTACCAGCGCATAGATCATGACGGCGTATGGCAATGCCGGGTGACCCGGAATGGTGTCCTCTGTCCAAGCCGGATCGGCGACCACTACACCGCACCCAAATCCGAGGAGGACCGTCCGATCCGTTCGCTAATCTTCATGCTCCTGACCTCATTGACGTTGCGGGCGATTGATGGCGATGAAAAAAGTCGTCTCCGGCAAGGAGCGGGGCGAAGCCGCTTTTGCAGACCGCCTGCGCGCGACGCCATGCGCCGGGCATGGTGCAGCACATGCCCCGGCTAGAAATCCGCCCCGAGCGACAAAATCGAGACCCGGTCCGCACTGTCATCGGGACTGAAGACATACAGTCCGAGCGTCACCTTGCCGGATATGATCTGGGCGAAACCGCCGCGCTGGATATCGAGATCACTGCTATAGACGCGCGTGCGCTGGCCGACGAGGCCGAAGCGCAGCCACTCCAGGGGACTGAAGCCGAGCTCGCTCCACGCGTAGGCGTAGCTGTCCTCATGATTCTCGAAGTCATGCAGATACTCGGCTTCGATGTAAAAGTCGGCGATACCATACGCAAGGCTCGCCTCGAGCCCCGGCGCGATACCCTGCGTGGCACCGAACACCGCGCCGAGGATCGGCGTCAGCTCGTAGGTCAACGCTGCGCCGCCCGAGAACTTCCAGCCGACGAACAACGAGCCTGTGTCGAGCGCTTCGTAATTGTAGCGCGCCTCGAGATGCAGCGGCCCGCGCTCGGCCGTGGCGATGGTGAGCAGGAAGTCGCTCTGATCGCGGAGCGAGTAGTACATGCCCGTCGCGGAAACGGACCAGCCGGGCGCATTCGCGGGCGAGGTTGGCGACGGTGCATCCCCGCTGTCAGGTGCGGCGCAGGCCAGTACCGGTACGAGCAGCGCGACCGCCACGGCGGCGCTTGGCAGCCGTACTCTCATCCCCCGAGCACCATGGTGGCGGCTACCAGGACCACTCCGATCGCGACCATCACCAAGCCGGACCGCCAGGG
>JBOIFZ010000127.1:0-6927 GCA_050741735.1 Burkholderiales bacterium | reverse complement strand
AACGACGCGGTGCTGCGCCACTTGATCGTGAACATGACCCGCGCTGTGACCGAGCCTTCACCGATGATGAGGGAAGAGAAGTCGCGCACCTTAGTGGGCGAGAGCGCCAAGCCGGAAGCCGCGGAGGAGAAACCGGCGCCGACGGAAGCCCCGTAACGCAGTGGGTCGCAACCTGGTCGTCCTGACAGGCAAGCTGATCGAACGCAACGAACTGCGCCATACACCGGCCGGCCTGGCGGCGCTGAATTTCCGCATCGGCCATGTTTCGGAACAGGTCGAAGCAGGCAGGTCCAGGAGTGTCAACCTCGAGATCGAAGGCGTGGCGCTCGGCGAAGTGGCGCAGAAATTGAGCAAAGCGGAGCAGGAAGCGGAATACAGGTTCGAAGGCTTCCTGGCGATGAGAAGCAAGCTGTCCCGACAACCGGTGTTGCACGTGAACAGATTCGACTTGAATTGAGGATAGAGAGCCATGCCACGATTTGGAGGTAGCAAGGGTAAAGGCAAGGACAAGGGCAAGGGCAAGGAACGCAGCAATCGCCCTTTGTTCCGCCGCCGCAAGTTCTGCCGCTTCACTGCCGAAGGCATCAAGGAAGTGGATTACAAGGACGTCGAGATCCTGAAGGATTTCATCAACGAGAACGGCAGGATCATTCCGGCCCGCATCACCGGCACCAAGACACACTTCCAGCGCCAGTTGTCGGTTGCGATCAAGCGCGCGCGCTTCCTGGCGCTGATGCCCTACACCGACCTGCATTGAGGATTCGGAGCCATGCAAGTCATTCTGATGGAAAAAGTGCACAACCTCGGGCAGCTCGGCGACATCGTCAAAGTGAAAGACGGCTTCGCGCGTAACTTCCTGATTCCGCAAGGCAAGGCCAAGCGCGCCACGGACAGTGCGATCGCCGAGTTCCAAAGCCGCCGCGCCGAACTCGAGTTGCAGCAGGGCAAGGCGCTCACGGAGTCGCAGGCACGCGCCGCCAGGCTCGAAGGACTGATGATCCAGATCACCCAGAACGCCGGCGTGGACGGGCGCCTGTTCGGCTCGGTGACCAACTACGACATTGCCGAGACGCTCAAGGCGCAGGGCCACGAGGTAACCAAGGCGATGGTGCGGATGCCGCGAGGGCCGCTGAAGCTGGTCGGCGACTACCCGATCACGCTCGATCTGCATGCCGATGTCACGGCGACCATCACCGTATCGGTGCTGGGAGAGACCGTCAGCTGAGTCCGCGAGCCTTCGTCGCAAAAAAAGGGCTGTGAAAACAGCCCTTTTTATTTTTCCGCTTGCGCACCTCATCGCGTTACGAATAATAGTCGGCGACGGTTCCTGTTTGGCGCCACATTTGGTCACCCACCCAAAACAACTCCGGCACAAATGGCGCAGTTCGCAACACAAAGACTAGCGGACACCCAGGTCGAGCTGATCAAGCTGCCGCCGCATTCGGTCGAGGCCGAGCAGTCGGTCCTCGGCGGGTTGCTGCTCGACAACACTGCGTGGGACAGGATTGCTGACATGATCAGCGAGTCCGATTTCTACCGCGCCGACCACCGGCTCATCTATCGCAGCATCTCCAGACTGATCGAGCATTCCAGGCCCGCGGACGTCATCACCGTCGCGGAAAGCCTGGAAAGCACCAGGGAACTGGAGACCGTCGGCGGCATCGCTTATGTGGGTGCGCTGGCGCAGAACACCCCCACCGCCGCCAACATCCGCCGCTACGCGGAGATCGTCCGGGAACGCGCGGTGATGCGCAAGCTTGCCGAGGTGGGCACCGAAATTGCCGACGCCGCGTACAACCCGATGGGCAAGGAGGCCGGACAGCTTCTCGACGAAGCCGAGTCGAAAGTGTTCGCGATATCGGAGGAAGGCGCGCGCGGCCGCCAGGGATTCATGGAGATGCCGCCGCTGCTCACGCAAGTAGTCGAGCGCATCGACCTCCTTTACAACCGCGACAATCCCTCGGACGTCACCGGGGTGCCGACCGGGTTCACCGATCTCGACCGAATGACTTCCGGGCTGCAACCGGGCGATCTGGTGATCGTTGCCGGAAGGCCGTCGATGGGCAAGACCTCGCTGGCCTTGAATATCGCGGAGCATGTGGCGCTGGAAGCGGGACTGCCGGTAGGCGTGTTTTCGATGGAAATGTCGGGCACGCAACTGGTGATGCGCATGCTCGGCAGCGTCGGCCGGCTCGACCAGCACAAGGTGCGCACCGGGCGGCTGGCGGATGAGGACTGGCGCCGACTTACCGATGCTGTCGGCAAACTCAACGAGGCGCCGATACACATTGACGAAACCGCCGCGCTCAACGCACTGGAACTGCGTGCGCGTACGCGCCGCCTGCACCGCCAGTACGGCAGACTCGGCCTGATCGTGGTGGACTACCTGCAGTTGATGTCGGCGAGCGCGCAGGGCGAGAACCGCGCCACCGAGATTTCGGAGATCTCGCGCTCGCTCAAGGCGCTGGCCAAGGAGCTGAACGTGCCGGTGGTGGCGCTGTCGCAGCTCAATCGCAGTCTCGAGCAGCGGCCCAACAAGCGGCCGGTGATGTCGGATCTGCGCGAATCGGGGGCGCTAGAACAGGACGCGGACGTGATCCTGTTCATCTACCGCGACGAAGTCTACAACCCCGACTCTCCCGAGAAGGGCAAGGCCGAGGTCATCATCAGCAAGCAGCGCAATGGCCCGATCGGAACCGTCACCCTGGTGTTCCAGGGCGAATACACCCGCTTCGCCAATTTCGCCGATCCCGGACGTTTCTGAAATCGTCCGGCGGGACTAGCCCGTCGGCGAATCGTCTTCCGGAAAGTCTCTCTTGAATTCGCGCGCAGCGGCGGCGAGTTCCGAATCCATTTTCTCCCGGCGGTAAATTGCCATCAGCTTGATCCACGCGTCGCGGTCCTTCGGATCCTTGAGGACCTGGAACTGCAGCAGGCTGATGGCGTTCTGTGTGCGTCCCAGCGCGATGAACCGGTCCACGTCGGTGAACATGGAGCGGGTGTTGTCCAGGGCTTGGTCCATTTCGAACAGAACTTTGCTCGATAACCCCAGCGACTGCGCGGAGGGGCCGCTTTCCAGTCTCAGGTCCACATTGGTGGCGGGCTGCATCGCCCGGGTGACCAGCGCCACGTCAAGGTCCGCCTCCGGGGGCTTGCGCTGCGCCGACGGTTTGGTCACGGTACGCAGCGGGCGTGCGGGCAGAGGCTCCGGTTCGGCATCCACGCGTATCGCGGTCGCGGTGGACGCCAGCATCTCATCCAGGCGTTCGTCGGTCTCGCTCAGCGTCCCGGCGTACGCCTGCCTGCGACCGAGGGCAAACCCGCCGACCGCGCAGGCCACGGCTATCGCGGCCAACCCCGCCCAGTAGTACCACGGGAGCGGTTCGGTCTTGATCACCGTGCGGGTTTCGGGCTTCGGCGCCGGTGCCGGCGGCGCAGGCCGCGCCGGCGCCTCCACGGCTTTCTGCAGCGCCGTCAGCGACTGCTCCAGCCGGGCGAGCTGGCTGTCAATGCTCTCCTGCTTCAAGCGCAGTTCTTGCACGCCGGATTCGATGCCGCGCGCTTTTTCCTCGAGCGCGGGCGGGACCACGCCCAGCGCCTGCTCGACCCCGCACAGCGGCAGCAGGGCCCGGCATTCCTTGGGCCCTGGCCTCTCGCCAAGCTCGAGAGCCCGGCGCAGCCTGACCGGTTCGCCCGGCCTGGCGACGACGGCCCGCCGCTTGACGGGCCGTTTGACTGGGGTCGCGGCTTGGGCAGCGGTTTCGGCATCAGACTGCGTCGCAGCAGGTGCTCGCCGCGCCGGCGGCACTGCGTCGCCGCCGCTCGCCGCCAGCTTGCCGGCGCGTTCGGACAGGCCGCGAAGTTCGGGGAAAAACAACACCGTCCCTGCCGCGACCGGTTTGCGCTTCCCGTCCGGAAAAACCTGCGGATTCAGATTGACGACTTCCTCCACCAGCAGGCGCCGCGGCTTGCGGTTGTTCGGAAAAATCGAGACGGCGAGGCTTTCGACCGATTCACTCGCACCGACCTTGAGCGTGAATCCCCGTGGCGGCCGTTGCGGCGATGTCTGCGCTGCCTTCGGGGCAGGCGGGATCAACATCGTGAAATGGCGCGCGTAAAAAAAAGCCCCTGGACACTGGACCCGAAGGACCAGTGCCAGGGTGGGGGAGGAAACGGGGGAGCCGGTGGAAACTTCAACTGCGTCGCCCCTGGCGTTCAGCGTGACGCGGGCAGCGCTCAGGAAAGGTGCATCGGAGCCCGGTGCGTCGCTCTCCGGCCCCATGGACAGGCATTCCTGGGTGATGTGTTCTTCGGGTAGTGCCTGCAGGGCGGCCACCGCTCTGAGCGGCTCACCCTGGAGGGAGCGGACGGTGATGCGCCACAGGTCTACCGGATCGGCGAGTGCGGAAACAGGGGTGAATAGTCCAGCGAAGGCCGCAATCGCCTGCCACGCCCAAAGCGGTGGTGGGATCGGTCTATGCACTCGCTATCCATCTATATGTTGTAGGGTTTCAGCGCATATGCACCATATGTAGTGTCAGGGAGTTTAGTCGGTTGGCGGGTGCCGTGCAATGCCCCGCGCATCGCTGGATGCGGCGGGCGGCCGTTGGCCGGCGTCAAGAACGTTCGACGCAAAGCTCGCCAAGGGAAAGGAAAGGCGCAAAGAAAAGACAAATGTTCTTTATGGGTGCACACCGCTTGAACGCGACCAAGGTCTTGAACGACGGAGAACACAGAGAGCACGGAGAGAATCACCTCGCCCCCCGCCCTCTCCAGCAAGCTGGAGAGGGTGCGGAAAATCCATACGCTCGTGGATCAGCGCGAGCGCATCTCCCTCTCCACCCGGTTGTGGGGGAGAGGGAAGGGGTCAGGGGGGTGTTCTCCGTGGCGAAAGGTCTTTCTGACTGATCAGTCAGGAGGCTGCGCGTTGCATCACAGAAGTTCAGCCGCGTGGTCGGCCAGCCGCGATCTTTCGCCGCGCATCAGGGTCACGTGGCCGCTATGGGCCCAGCCCTTGAAGCGATCGACGACGTAGGTCAGTCCGGAACTGCCCTCGGTCAAATAGGGCGTGTCGATCTGGGAAATGTTTCCGACGCACACAACCTTGGTGCCGGGCCCGGCGCGGGTGATCAGCGTCTTCATCTGCTTGGGGGTGAGGTTCTGCGCCTCGTCGATAATCAGGAACTTGTTGATGAAGGTGCGCCCGCGCATGAAATTGAGCGATTTGACCTTGATGCGGGAGCGGATCAGGTCGCGGGTGGCCGCGCGCCCCCATTCGCCCGCCTCGTCGTCGGTCTTGTTGAGCACATCGAGGTTGTCCTCCAGCGCGCCCATCCACGGCGTCATTTTTTCCTCCTCGGTGCCGGGCAGGAAGCCGATATCCTCGCCCACCGGGACGGTGACGCGGGTCATGATGATCTCCGAGTAGACCTTGTCCTCGAGCGTCTGCATCAGCCCGGCGGCGAGCGTCAGCAGCGTCTTGCCGGTGCCGGCTTGGCCGAGCAGGGTCACGAAATCGACCTCCGCATTCATCAGCAGATTGAGCGCGAAATTCTGCTCGCGATTGCGCGCCGTGATGCCCCAAACGTTGTTTTTCTGGTGAGTGTAATCCCTGATGGTCTGCAGGATCGCGGTCTTGCCGCTCTGCTCCTTTACCTGCGCGTAGAACGGTTTGTCGGTTTCGTGGTAGATGAACTCGTTCACCATCAAGCTTGCGCACAGCGGCCCGTGCACGCGATAAAGGGTGCGGCCTTCCTGCTGCCAGGATTCCATTTCCTTGCCGTGCTGGTCCCAGAAGTCGGCAGGCAGCTCGCGCACGCCGGTGTAGAGCAGGTCGGTGTCTTCCAGCACCTTGTCGTTGAAGTAGTCCTCGGCGGCCAGGCCCAGCGCGCGCGCCTTGATGCGCATGTTGATGTCCTTGCTGACCAGGATCACCTCGCGCTTGTCGTGCCCCTCCTGGAGATGCTTGACTACGCCTATGACCTGGTTGTCCGCCTTGCCGGCGGCGAGCCGCGCGGGCAGCTCGCCATTGATCGCCTCGGTCTGCAGGAACAGACGTCCGGTCGCCTCCTTGGCGCCGGCGTTTTCCAGCGGAATGCCGGCGGAAATATCTTGCACCGCCTTGGAGACGATCGCGTCGAGAAAGCGGCTGGCCTGCCGCGCGTTGCGCGCGACCTCGGACATGCCCTTCTTGTTGGAGTCCAGCTCCTCCAGCGTGGCCATCGGCAGGTACACGTCGTGTTCCTGGAAGCGGAACAGGCTGGTGGGATCGTGCATCAACACGTTGGTGTCGAGGACGAACAGCTTGGTGAGGGGTTGCAGCTTGGTGACTAGCGTGGGACCGGGCTTTCGCTGGATCATGGGCTCCTGCAGTGCTTAGTTTTGAGTTTTGAGTGTTGAGTGCTTAGTTGAAGGGCGGCAGCCAGACTCTTGATGGAAACTCAACACTAAGCACTCAACATTCAACACTGGGTTACTTGAGGGTCTTGACGAATTCGAGCACCTCCCGGGCGTGGCCGGGCACTTTTATCCCGCGCCATTCCCTGCGAACCACGCCCGCCTGATCGATGACGAAAGTGCTGCGTTCCACGCCCCGCACCTGTTTGCCGTACATGTTCTTCATCCTCATGACGCCGAACAGGACGCAGACCTTTTCGTCGGGGTCGGACAGCAGCTCGAAGGGGAAGCTCATTTTGGACTTGAAGCCCTCGTGCGACTTGATGCTGTCGCGCGAGACGCCGTAGAGGGCGCAGCCGCGGCGGGCGAACTCGCCGTACAGGTCGCGGAACTCCTGACCTTCGGTGGTGCAGCCGGGGGTGTTGTCCTTGGGATAGAAGTAGAGGACCAGCGGGCTTCCCAGCGCTGCCGCGGGCTTGAACGTCCGGTTCCCGGTCGAGGCAATCTCGAAATCAGGAACCTTGAGACCCA
>JBOIFZ010000126.1:0-4832 GCA_050741735.1 Burkholderiales bacterium | reverse complement strand
CTGGTGCTCGATCGGCAGGCCGTGGCAGTCCCAGCCGGGAACGTAGGGCGAATCGAAACCGGCAAGCGTTTTTGATTTCACCACGATGTCCTTGAGAATCTTGTTCACCGCGTGGCCGATGTGAATGTCGCCGTTCGCGTACGGCGGGCCGTCGTGGAGAATGAATTTCGGCCGCCCCCTGGCCGCTTCGCGAATGCGCTGGTAAAGGCTGGCCTCCTGCCATTGCTTCACCCAGCCGGGCTCGCGCCTGGCCAGATCCCCGCGCATCGGGAATGCCGTATCGGGAAGATTCAGTGTGTTCTTGTAATCAGCCATTCAAAATCACTTTCACCGCAAAGACGCGAAGAGCGCAAAGAAAGAATGATCAGAGTTGATTGACAATTCTCTTGATCCCGGATCGCATCAACAGTACGTTGAAATTGAGTATCAGTGCCATTTTGAGTCCCGTCATTTTCAGATAGGTCAAAACTTGGGCAGTATGTATGGGTTGTACCTTGTCTACGGATTTCAGTTCGAGGAGGAGCTTTCCCTCTACCAGCAAATCGATTCGATAGCCCTCATCCAGCGTTATTCCCTTGTAGCGTATGGGGACCGGTACCTGATTCTCGACATCAAACCCACGGTGACGCAGCTCCCAGGATAGACAGCTCTCGTAGGCCGACTCCAGCAATCCAGGGCCAAGATTGCGATGAACCTCGATCGCCGCCCCTATTGCCTCGCCGCTCAAGCGATTGAGTTCATCTACATCGTTTTTGGCGGAAATCATGTACTTCTTTGCGCTCTTTGCGTCTTTGCGGTGAGGAAGTAATCGCGAGCAGCGGCAGCATCGCGCCGCATTTGAGCGACCAGCGCATCCAGATCGGAGAACTTCTGCTCTTCCCTGAGTTTCTGGAGGAAGTTCACCTTGATGCGCTTGCCGTAAATGCGTTCGTTGAAGTCGAACAAATGCACTTCCAGCGTTGGCCGGCCGCGTTCCTTGACGGTCGGCCGCACGCCCAGGCTGGCAACACCGGCAAGCGGCATCGGGCCCAGGCCCTCTACCTCGACGACGAAAATTCCGGACAGCGGCGCCTTGAGCCGTTTCAACTGCACGTTCGCGGTCGGGTAGCCGATCTTCGCCCCGAGTTTGTCGCCGCTCACTACTCTTCCGGAAATTGCATATCGCCTGCCGAGCAGGCGCCGGGCGCCGTCCATGTCGCCCTTTTCCAGGCACGTTCGGATCGCGGTGCTGGAAACCCGCGTACCGGCCACCACCACACTGGCCATCGCCTCGACATCGAATCCCGCTTGCGGCGCCATCGACTTGAGATGGGCAAGATCGCCGGCGCGCCGGGCACCGAAACGAAAATCGTCGCCGACCAGGAGCCACTTCACCGCCAGGCCGTCGCGAAGAACATGCGTAACGAAGTCGCCGGCCGTCAACTGCGCGAACGTGTAGTCGAAGCGGCACACGTATACGCGTGCCACCCCACATTGACGCAACAGTTCGAGTTTCTCGCGCAGCGAAGTCAGGCGCGCCGGTGCCTGGTCCGGGGCAAAAAATTCCTGCGGCTGCGGCTCGAAGATCATCACTGCAGCCGGCAGGCCGTGCGACGACGACGCCTCGGAGAGCCGCGCGATCATGGCGCGATGCCCGAGATGGACGCCGTCGAAATTGCCGATGGTGAGCGCGATGGGCGTGTCCGCCCGCGCCGGGATACCCCGAAAGACCCGCATACCCGATCAGTAAAATGCTTGAATTTTAGCGGCTTTTTTGCAGTCCGGGCGCGCGGTTTTCGAGGCGCTTGAGGCTGCTACGGCTTAAGTGGTGAAGGACAGATGCTGGGCCAGAGCCCAGTCTGCGATGGCCGCGGTCAGCACCTCCGAATCGCCGATCGCCTGGGTGACGTCGATCGTGACGCCGGGGTGGCTGCGGCGGATGTCGTCCAGCAGGCGCGGCAGATCCTCCTTGAGGTGGCCGCCCTGCGCCAGGAACAACGGCACCAGAGTGATGCGTTTGATGCCGTCGGCCGCCATGCCCGCCACCGCATCGGCAAGCGCCGGTTGCATAAGTTCCAGGAACGCCAGTCGCACCGGCAGGTCCGGGCGGGCGGCACGCAGCCGCGCGGCGATCCGGCGGAACGGCGCCGCCCATTCGGGATCGCGGGCGCCGTGCGCGAACAGAATTATTGCGGAATGCGGGGCGATGCTCACAGTGATAATCGCAAAGTCGGATGTGGTGAGTGTAAATTAAGAAACCAATTCTCATCTTCCAATTTTTCTTCACTATATATCGTGGCACCTGCGCCGGACAAATGAAAACGCCGGCATCAAGCCGGCGTCCCTGTACGCAATGAACTGCTGTTCAGCGCGGTAATGCCCGCCTTTTCAGCAGTTCATCAGCCGTCTGGTCTTCCAGAAACGCCGCTGCGATCAGAGCGTGCGCCCGCTCCCGATAGACTTCGCCGAAGAACAGCAGCGCCGGGCCGTGGATCTGCAGATCGGCGCTTTCCCTCAGGCCGCGCAACGTGGTGCCGATCTGACGCGCTTCGGCAAGAGAGGCATTCTCGACAATGATGACCGGGGTCGCGGGAGACATGCCCTGTCCTTCCAGTACCCGTGCGATTTCGGCCGCCTTGCCGGCCGCCATGTACAGCACTGCGGTATCCGCGCTTGCCACACTGGGTGCCCAGTCGCTGGTGTCCTCGCCTTCGCCGACGCGCGGCGTGGCGAAAGTCACGCTGCGGCTCACGCCCCGCCGCGTCAGCGAAACGCCGATCTCCGCACTGGCAGCCAGCGCCGAAGTCACGCCAGGGACCACTTCGCACGGTACGCCCGCGGCCGCCAGCGCCTCGATTTCCTCCTGCGCGCGTCCGAACAGCATCGGATCGCCGCCCTTGAGCCGGACTACAATCGCGTACTTCGCCGCAGCCTCGACCAGGTTGCGGTTGATGAAGCGCTGGTCGGTGGAGATGCGGCTGCAGCGCTTGCCCACCGCGACCAATCTGGCTTGTGGGGCGAGTGCCAGCGTATCGGGATGCACCAGCGCATCGTAAAACACGATGCCAGCGCGATTGAGGATTTCAGCGCCGCGCAACGTGATCAGATCCGCGGCTCCCGGCCCTGCACCAATCAAATAGACCTTGCCCGTCATGCGAACTCCGGTAACGCGCGTTTGTCCTTGACGTAGGCCATTTCTATTCCGTTTTCTGGAAAAATTGCGGCTGTCACTCGATGAGGCCGGCGGCCACGGTGTTGTTGGTCGCCTCGTCGATGACGATGAAACTGCCCGCGGTACGGTTGCTGCGGTAGGGTTCGAACGCGAGCGGCCGCGCGGTCTTGATGGAAACGCGCCCAATGTCGTTGAGCGCAAGCGATTCGGCCGGCTCCTGCGCCAGCGAGTTGACATTGACGCGGTAGCGGGGCGCGTTGATCAGGGCCTTCACCGTGCGCGCGCCGTGCTTGAGGAGGTAAGGACGACTGCGATTGAACGGCTCCTCGGCCAGCCAGCACAGCGTAGCCTCCAGTTCGCGGGATACGGCGGACTCGGCGCCGGCGGCCACCAGCACGTCGCCGCGCGAGATGTCGAACTGATCCTCGAGCACGATGGTCACAGACTGCGGCGCACGCGCTTCACTCAGCGACCCGTCGAAGGTGCGGATCTCGCGGACCCGCGAGCGTTGCCCCGACGGCAGCACGCTCACCGCATCGCCGGCGCCGATGCTGCCCGACTCGATGCGCCCGGCGTAACCGCGCGCATCCGCCACACCGCTGTCTCCAGGCCTCGCCACAAGCTGCACGGGAAAGTAGAATTTTCCGTGCGATGCGGATCGCGCAACCTCGGCGGTCTCCAGGATTTCCAACAGCGTCGGTCCGCGATACCACGACAGGTTCTCGCCGCGTTCGACCACCATGTCGCCGCGCAATGCAGAGATCGGCAGGAAATCGATGCGATGAAAGTCCAGATCGCGGGCAAATGATTCGAACGCCTCCCGGATGCCGCTGAATGCTTCTTCGGAGTATTCGACCAGGTCCATCTTGTTGACCGCCAGCACCAGGTGCGGAATGCGCAGCAGGCTGGCGATATAGGCGTGCCTGCGCGACTGAGTAAGCAGTCCCTTGCGCGCATCCACCAGAACGATCGCCAGATCGGCGGTAGACGCGCCGGTCACCATGTTGCGGGTGTACTGCTCGTGGCCGGGCGTGTCGGCAATGATGAATTTGCGCGAGGGCGTAGCGAAGTAGTGGTAGGCCACGTCGATGGTTATGCCCTGCTCGCGCTCGGCCAGCAAGCCGTCGGTCAGCAGGGAAAGATCGACGCCCGCCTGCCCGCGGCGGCGGGTGGACGTCTCGATCGAAGAAAGCTGATCCTCGAAAATCGCCTTGGTATCGAAGAGCAGGCGACCGATCAGCGTGCTTTTGCCGTCATCCACGCTGCCCGCGCTGGTGAAGCGCAGCATGCCGGTATCAACGGGTTGTATATTCTCTATTGCAGACATTTAACCACCTGGATCAAGTTCTTCACCGCAAAGGCGCAAAGGAAACGCAAAGAAGAACTAAACTGGTCAAGAATCCGATTGGCGCAGAAGGGGACATCGAAGTGTACGGACCATTCATCAACGAAAAGTCCAGACGTTGTGTTCTTTCCCCATTCATGTTTTTCATGATTTTCTTTGCGTTTCCTTTGCGCCTTTGCGCCTTTGCGTCTTTGCGGTGAAAGGTTTTTTAGAAATAACCTTCCTTTTTGCGCAGTTCCATCGACGCTTCCGAGGTCTGGTCGTCCATTCGCGTTGCGCCGCGTTCGGTGATCCGGGTAATCGCCGTCTCGGCGATAATGTCTTCGGCGTTTGCGG
>JBOIFZ010000125.1:0-2430 GCA_050741735.1 Burkholderiales bacterium | reverse complement strand
ACTTGAAGCAGAGCAGAAGGGCTGGGGATGAGGGTAGAACTGCGACGCTCGCGACTGAAACCCGGCTTCATGGTGATTGTGACCCACGCGAAAGACGGAAGAACCAATCTACGTATCGTGTTCAGGTATGCACCGTAATCATGGATTCGGCGTTTAAGCGCAAGTCGTCCGAAACCGGTATTTACGCGCTCAACGCCGGTATCCATTCATAACGAAACCAATGAAAAGGGGGGGGAAATCATGAAACGGTTATTGGCTCTGCTGTTTGGTTGTGCGATTCTGGGTATCGGCGCCGCCGGGATGGCGGTTGCGGAAGAATGCGGCGGTCCGGTAACGGCGGATGAAGCGCTGGCGGCGGAGGATGACCGTTACAAGGCGCAGACCGCCAACGACTTCGCGGCCATGGAAAGGCTGTTCGGCAACGACCTGGTGTATATCCACTCTTCCTCAGTGGTGGACAACAAGGCGACGTACATCGACTCCATGCGTTCCGGCACGGTCAAGTACCGGACCATGCGACGCAGCGGCGTGACGGTTCGCACTTACGGCTGCATCGCCATCCTCTCCGGCCAGGCCAACTTCGACGTCACGGTGAAAGGACAGGATCTGTCCGTGGAATTGCGCTTCCATACCGTCTGGGCCAAGCGCGACGGCGGACTGCAGTTCGTGTCCTGGCAAGCCACCCGCGTGCCTGCCCCGCAGTAGACCCGCTTCACGCTGCTCCGACGCACGCGGCGCAATGCCGCGCGCTCTAGCCTGACCCGAAAAAAATGCCGCGAGTCGCGGAAAGGAAACGTACTCCTAGCGTGCAGGAGGCCCTCGATCAGGTAAAGGCGCTCCTGCAGAAACATCGGATCGTCGAGAGTCTGGTCCATAAGCAGGACATGCCTCGCCACGAGCTGGTGGAATCGCTCGTCCACAAGCAGAACCTCGCGGAGCTGCAGAAGAAGCTCGATAAGCTCCACCCTGCGGACGTTGCCTACATCCTCGAAGCGCTGCCGCTCGAAGAACGCCTGGTGCTTTGGGACCTGGTCAAGGCCGAGCGCGATGGCGAAATCCTGCTCGAGGTCTCCGACGCGGTGCGGGAAACCCTCATCGCCAACATGGACTCGCAGGAGCTGGTGGCTGCGGCAGAGCAACTCGACACCGACGAGATTGCCGACCTGGTCCAGGACCTGCCGCAGGACGTGGTCGCCGGCGTCTTTCAGTCGCTGCCGGTCGAGGAGCGCGAGCAGTTGCGTTCCGCGATGTCCTACCCGGAGGACTCGGGGGGCGCGCTCATGGACTTCGATATGGTGTCGGTGCGCGACGATGTCACGCTGGAGGTGGTGCTGCGTTACCTGCGGCGCATGGATGAACTTCCGGACCATACCGACCAGTTGTTCGTGGTGGACCGCGACGAGGCGATCAAGGGCGTGCTGCCGATCAATCGCCTGATCGTCACCGATCCTGAGGTCCTGGTGGCGTCGGTGATGAATTCCGAATTCATCTCGTTCTCGGCGGACGACAAGGCGCAGAAGGCCGCACAGGCGTTCGAGCGTTACGATCTGGTGTCAGCGCCGGTGGTGGACCAGAAGAACCGGCTGGCAGGGCGCGTGACGGTGGACGCGGTGGTGGACTTCATCCGCGAGGAGTCCGAGTCCGAGCTCCTCGGCATGGCCGGTCTGCGCGAAGAGGAGGACATTTTCGCGTCGGTGTGGAAAAGCGCCAAGAACCGCTGGCTGTGGCTGGCGGTGAATCTATGCACGGCATTCTTCGCCTCGCGCGTGATCGGCGCGTTCGAGGGCACCATCGAGAAACTGGTTGCACTGGCAACACTTATGCCGATTGTCGCCGGCATTGCCGGCAATTCCGGCAATCAGACCACTACGCTCATCATCCGCGCGCTCGCATTGGGTCAGGTGACGCCCGGGAACGCGCGCCGGATGATCCTCAAGGAACTGGCGATCAGTCTTTTGAACGGCCTGGTCTGGGGAGGCGTGGCGGGATTGTTCGCGTGGTGGCTCTACGACAATATTGCCTTGGGCGTGGTGATGACGGGCGCTATGCTCCTGAACCTTCTGGTCGGCGCGTTGGTCGGAATACTCGTTCCGATGGCGATGCAAAAGTTGGGCCGGGACCCGGCGATCGGTTCCAGCGTGCTGCTCACGTTCACCACCGACAGCATGGGATTTTTTATTTTCCTTGGTCTGGCAACCGTCTTCCTGCTTTAGTCGGGAAAGCGGAAAACCTCAGGACATCCAGGGAACGCCTCGGTCCGTACCATGGGGGCGAGGATTCCGCTTTCGGGGGCGGAACCCAGACCCGCGCAAATCCCCGGGACGTTGTAAGCTACAAACTGCCCGCGCGATGAGGGGCGGAAATATGCAAGGAGCACGAACATGTTGATCCGACGCCCGTACGACATCAATCCTTCGGAAATTACCGGCC
>JBOIFZ010000124.1:0-38907 GCA_050741735.1 Burkholderiales bacterium | reverse complement strand
CTTGTAGCTCGCGTCCTCGAACACCCGCGGCGTGCCGCAGTCGAACAGGACGGTGATTTTCTTCAGTTCCTCGGCTACCGGCGCAACTGCCAGGCAATCGCCGCTGGAAATGTAACCGACGACGAAGTCCACGTTCTGGCGCTCGACCAGGTTGCGCAACTCGGTCACCTGCTTGGTGGCGCCGCCGGCCTCGTCGATGATAGTAAGTTCGAGTGGCGTGCCGGCGAAGCCCTTGGCGTTGTAAGGCGCGGGGACTTTGCCGGCATTGAGGGAATCGACGATCGCTTCTGCCGCGATTTTCGCCGGCACGCCGAAAGGTCCGGCGGCCGGGCCGGAGAGGAAGGTGACCAGGCCGATGCGGATCGGCTTGTCCTGTGCGTGGCCGGTTGCGAAAAAATGCTCAGCGCCGCGCCCGCAAGCATTGCGGCAACCGCTTTCAGAGGCCGTGAATAAATCCCGTTCATGATTTCTCCTCCCTCGTTCAATTCGTGCAACAAAAAAATAATCCGGCGGGCGGTGAACCACGCTGGACTATTCTGAATCCAGCTTGACCGGCTTTCGGAAAGGTTGTGCTCCCGCTCGCGCCGGGCCGTCAATCACCCGCGAATTTCGCCGAGCAACCCGTCGATGGCGGCTTGTGCCGGGGCAAGATAAGAACCGCCGAACAGATTCAGGTGATTGAGCAAATGGTACAGGTTGTAGAGCTGCTTGCGTACCCGATAGCCGGGGTCGAGCCGCCACGCGTCGTCGTAGCCGCGATAAAACGCCTGAGGGAAGCCGCCGAACAGCTCGGTCATGGCCAGGTCGGCTTCGCGGTCGCCGTAGTACACCGCAGGATCGAAGATCGCCGGTTCTCCGTCCGCAAGAACTGCGGCATTGCCGCCCCACAGGTCGCCGTGCAGCAGCGAAGCTTGCGGCCGGTAGCCGGTAAAGAATGCGTCGAGTTCGGTGAGCAGCTTCTCGCCCGAGGATTGCAGCCGGCCCCGGTAACCGTTGCGCTGGGCAAGCTGCAATTGAAAGCCGATCCGGTGCTGGCGCAGAAACACGATCCAGTCGCTGCACCACTCGTTATGCTGCGGCGTGGAGCCGATGGTGTTGTCCCGGTTCCAGCCGAAGTTTGCGGCGGTGCACCGGTGCAACAGGGCCAACTGCGCCCCGAGGGCGGCCAGGCCGTCCATGCCATTGCCGAATTCGAGGTGTTCCAGCGCGATCCAGGAAAAGTGCGCATCCGACCCGCAGCAGATGGGCAGCGGCACGCGTACCGCCTTTGCTGCCGCGAGTTCCATGAGCCCCGCCAGCTCCGCCTCGAACATTCCCAGCTGCCCGGCTGCGTTGAGCTTGACGAAAAAGCATTTTCCGCCGCCGCCGAGCCGGAATGCTTGGTTGATCGAGCCGCCGCCGGTAGGCTCGGCGCGCGAGGCAGAAAAGGGCGAGCCGGTGGCGCGGGAGAGATCGGCCGCGATCGCCTGCCAGGTTGCCGCGCGGGGCGCCGGCACCACGGCAGCCTGCGCGGAATGCGCTAGCGCGCGGCCAGCCAGGCACGGGCTCGGGCAATCGCCGCGCGTACCTGGGTCGGCGCGGTGCCGCCGACGTGATCGCGCGAGGCGACCGAGCCCTCGAGCGAGAGCTTGCCGAGCGCCTCAGCGTCGATCAGCTTGGAGAACTGCCGCAACTGCTCGACGCTAAGTTGCGTGAGGTCCACACCCTTTTCGGCAGCGAAGCGCACCGCGCGCGCGACCGCCTCGTGGGCTTCGCGAAACGGCAGGCCCTTGCCTACCAGATAGTCGGCCAGGTCGGTTGCCGTGGCGTAGCCCTCCAGAAGCGCTTGGCGCATCGCGTCCTTGTTGACTGTGATGCCGTCTATCATGTCGGCACAGATCCTGAGCGTGGCGGTCAACGTATCCACGGTGTCGAACAGCGGCTCCTTGTCTTCCTGGTTGTCCTTGTTGTAGGCCAGCGGCTGGCCTTTCATCAGGGTGAGCAGCGCCACCAGGTGGCCGTTGACACGCCCGGTCTTGCCGCGCACCAGTTCCGGGACATCGGGGTTTTTCTTCTGCGGCATGATTGACGAGCCGGTGCAAAACCGGTCGGCGAGCGTGATGAAACCGAAGCGCGGATTCATCCACAAGACCAGCTCCTCGGACAGCCGCGACAGATGCGTCATCATCAGCGCCGCGCAGGCGCAGAACTCGATGGCGAAATCGCGATCCGATACCGCATCGAGCGAGTTCTCGCACACGCCGTCGAAACCCAGATCCCTGGCGACGCGCTCGCGATCGATCGGGTAGGTGGTGCCGGCGAGCGCCGCCGCGCCCAGAGGCAGCACGTTGAACCGCCTGCGGCAGTCGCCAAAGCGCTCGGCATCGCGCTTCATCATTTCGAAGTAGGCCAGCAGGTGATGCGCGAAGCTCACCGGCTGTGCCACCTGCAGATGCGTGTAGCCGGGCATGAGCGTATCGACGTGATGCTCGGCCAGATCGAGCAGGCCTTTCTGGAAGGCGTGAATCAGCGCAACGATTTCATCCGCAGCCCAGCGCAGATAGAGCCGGATGTCGGTCGCGACCTGGTCGTTGCGCGATCGCCCGGTATGCAGCCGCTTGCCGGCATCGCCGACCAGATCGGTGAGCCGCTTCTCGATATTCAGATGCACGTCCTCCAGGTCAACCGACCAGGTGAACTTTTCCTGGCGGATCTCCCCGACGATCGCGTTCATGCCGCGTTCGATGTCGGCAAGATCCTTGGCTGTGAGCACGCCGACCGCATGCAGCATGCGCGCGTGGGCCAGCGAAGCGGCAATATCGAACTCCGCGAGCCGCTTGTCGAAGTCGACGGACGCGGTATAGCGCTTCACCAGTTCCGCGACCGGTTCGCTGAACCGGCCGGACCAGGCTTTGCCGGCGTCGTCCGCGGGTTTTTCCTTGGGTTGCATTAAGGCCCTGCCCTGTTCACAATGACTGCGTTAAGCGCCTGTTCTGGCGTGATTTTTGGCCTGGATCAGCCGATGGTAAGTATAAATCAAAACCGTCACCCCAACCTTCTTCCGGATTTCCGCAATCTGGGCGTCATGTTGCGTCTGCTGGTGATCGTTATCGCCATGACGGTTGTTGCAGCCGCACTGAAATCCTCGAACTGGTACGACATGCTGGATCAGTGGCTGCGCATTTCCGCCCTGGTGCAGCCGATGGTCATCGTCTCGTTGCTGCTGCTCGGCCTCGCCGATCGCTGGCTGCACAAGCTCGATTACCTGCTGGCCGTGGCGGTGATCGTGGCCGTCGAGCTCGGTATTGCGACTGTTGTGGTGATCGCGACCTCGGCGGTATTCACGCCGGATACGGCCGGTTTGGCGCGCAGCTGGTTCTTTACCGCCGTGGCCACGCTGCTCGTGCTAGCCTACTTCAATTTGCGCAGCCGGATGCTGTCGCCGGCGCTGACCGAGGCAAGACTGCAGGCGCTGCAGGCGCGCATTCGCCCCCATTTTCTGTTCAACAGCATCAACGCCGTCCTGTCCCTGGTGCGCAGCGAACCGCGCCGCGCCGAAACGGCGCTCGAAGACCTCGCCGAACTGTTCCGCGTGCTGATGGCCGACAACCGCGATCTGGTGCCGCTCGAGCGCGAAGTCGAACTGTGCCGCCAGTACCTGGGGCTGGAGGCGTTGCGGCTCGGCGATCGCCTGCGGGTGGAGTGGCAGGTGGACAAGATGCCCGGGGACGCACTGGTGCCGCCGCTGCTGTTGCAACCGCTGCTGGAGAATGCGGTCTACCACGGCATCGAGCCGTCGATGGAGCCGGGGGTCATCAGCATTCACGTCTTCAGCGATCGCGACCGGGTGCATATGTTGTTGCGCAATCCCTTCCGCAAGGAGGGCAGTCATCACACCGGCAACAAGATGGCGCTCTCCAACATCAGGGAGCGGTTATCGCTGCATTTCGACGCCGAAGCCAGCCTGCAAACCCGCGACTGTGACGGCCAATATGAAGTACGCATCACGCTTCCGTACGTGCGGGAGGGAAGGTGAGCAAGCATCCACAATCGTTGCGGGTGGTGATTACCGACGACGAGGCGCCGGCGCGCAGCCGCATCAGGGATCTGCTGGAAGACTGTGCCGGCAGCTTTCCGATCGAGCTCGCAGGCGAGGCCGCGAGCGGTCGCGAACTGCTGGCGCTGCTGGAGGAAACCCCCGCCGACCTGGTACTGCTGGACATTCGCATGCCGGAAATGGACGGTCTCGAAGTGGCGCAGCACTTGCTGAAGCTGCCCGAGCCGCCGTCGGTGATTTTCACCACCGCCTACAACGACTACGCCCTGAAGGCGTTCGAGTTGCACGCAGTCGATTATCTGCTGAAGCCGATCCGGCTGCGGCGGCTGCACGAGGCGCTGACGCGGGTGCGCGCAATAACCCCGCTGCGGCTCGACGTATTGCAGCAGATCACCCCGGACGCGCGCACCCATCTTTCGGTACAGGAGCGCGGCAAGGTGGTGCTGATTCCGGTGCCGGCAATTCTCTACCTGCGCGCCGAGTTGAAATACGTGACCATCCGCACCGCCGCGCGCGAATACCTGCTGGAAGAGTCGCTGTCGAAACTCGAGCAGGAATTTTCCGGGCAGTTCGTGCGTATCCACCGCAGTTGTCTGGTGGCGAAAGCGCACATCACCGGGTTCGAGAAGGACGGCGGCGACAGCGGCGAGGCGGGTTGGGTGGTGACGCTGGCCGGGCTCGATGAAAAACTGCCGGTGAGCCGCCGCCAGCAACATATCGTCAAGGAACTGGGGCGCAATGTCCTGTGAGCGCACGTCATTGCACAGCGTTGCTTTTGCTGGTCGCCGGCGCAGTATCCGGCGCGCAAGGTATCGAAGCGCTCGGCTCGCGGCTTTCCGATCTCGACCGCAGGCTTTACTCGTGTGCCGAGACCGGTGCGCACACCCTGTGCCGGGCAGGGGGGAAGTCCCTCGAGCATCTGGGTTTGCCGGTTCTGGGGATGACGCTCGAGTACCGCGGAGAACTTCTGAATCGAACGACGGTCTTGTTCGATGAGGCGCGGTTTGCCGAGGTCGAGGGCCGCCTGACGGCGCGGTTCGGCGCGCCCGAGGATTTTGACGAACAGTTGCGCAGCGGCATGGCCGGGGCGATCGTCAATCGGGTCCGCGTCTGGCGCAGAGACGGCAACGTCGTGATGCTGGAGCAATTTTTTGGGAAGATCACCAGTTCGGCGCTGCGCTATCTGACCTCGGGCGGCTACCGGGAACTCATGCGTGCCCGCGATGCCGTGCGCGTTCGCGGCACACGCGATCTCTAGGGAAGTACTGAAGTCCCGCTGAAAACGGCGAAGAATTGTCCTATGATTCGAAACGGGCGCAGGTCCTCGTCAACCCAGACGCAATGGAGTCGAAAATGGCTGCTGATCTTGGCATCAAGGAGAAAGACCGGATACAGATCGTCGATGGCTTGTCGAAGCTGCTTGCCGACACATACACGCTGTACCTGAAGACCCACAATTTTCACTGGAACGTGACCGGTCCGATGTTCCAGACGCTGCATCTGATGTTCGAAACCCAGTACACCGAGATGTGGAACAACGTCGATCTGATCGCCGAGCGCATCCGCTCGCTGGACGCGCCGGCGCCCGGGACCTACGTCCAGTTTTCCAGGCTTGCCTCGATCAAGGAAACACCCGGCGTGCCCAAGGCCCAGGACATGATCAAGATCCTTCTGGAGGGACACGAAGCGGTCACGCGTACGGCGCGCAAGGTTTTTCCTGCCGCCGAGAGCGGCAACGACCAGCCGACCATGGATCTTCTGACCCAGCGCATGGAAGTCCACGAGAAGACGGCATGGATGCTGCGCAGCCTGCTGGAGAAGTGATGCGTTTGTGCCGGCCGGCCTAGACCGGTTGCAGAAGTAGAGCTTTTTTGGGCTGCTTCGGATATTACGATGGCGGCCCGAGTTTGCCGTCCTCCTGGATCCAAACCCTTGTCGTCTGCCAAGAGTCTTCCGTCCCGAATCGTCATCGCCACCCGCGAAAGCGCGCTCGCCATGTGGCAGGCGCACCACATCGAGGGGCGTCTGCGCGCTCTCTACGCCGGAGTCGAGACGAAGTTGCTGGGCGTAACCACGCAGGGCGACCGCATGCTCGACACCTCGCTTGCCAAGATCGGCGGCAAGGGCCTGTTCGTGAAGGAACTGGAGTCCGCGCTGGAATCCGGCGAGGCGGATATCGCGGTGCACTCGATGAAAGACGTGCCGATGAGTCTGCCTTCCGGGTTCACGATCGCCGCCATCACCAAGCGCGAAGACCCGCGCGACGCATTCGTCTCCAACGACTATCGCGACCTGGAGAGCCTACCGCCGGGAAGCCGCGTCGGCACCTCCAGCCTGCGGCGCGAAAGCCAGTTGCGCGCGCGTTTTCCTCTTCTCGAGGTCGAGCCGTTGCGCGGCAATGTGCAGACGCGCTTGCGCAAACTCGATGATGGGCGGTTCGCCGCGATCATCCTCGCGGCGGCCGGACTCAAGCGCCTTGGCCTTTCTGCCCGCATCGCCTGCCTGCTTACGCCCGAACAGAGCCTTCCCGCAGTCGGCCAGGGCGCGCTCGGCATCGAGTGCCGCGCCGAACGCAGCGAACTGGTTGCGGCGATCGCGCCGCTTGACGATGCCGCCACCCGTTGGTGCGTGGAGGCCGAACGGGCGGTGAGCCGCGCGCTCGCGGGCAGCTGCCAGGTGCCGCTGGGCGGATATGCCGAGCTGAACAACGGCCGGGCCCGGCTGCGCGGATTCGTCGCCAGTCCCGACGGCGTGCACATGGTGTACGACGAGATCGCCGGTTCGGCGGCAGATTCGCCTGCCGATCTCGGCCAAGCTCTTGCCGAGCGCCTGATTGCCAAGGGTGCGCGCGAAATCCTCGCGGCGCTGGGCGGATAACACGCGTGCGCGGGACAGGAGGCGGGCAGCCGCTGGCGGGCATCGGTGTCCTGGTAACCCGGCCCGTGCATCAATCGCAGCGGTTGGCCGAGCTGATTCGCAGCCTCGGCGGTGAAGCGCTGCTGTTTCCGGCGATGGAGATCGTGGCGCAACCGGATGTCGCGACTGCGCCGGTACTGAAGCGGCTGGCGCAGTTCGACCTGGCGATATTCACCAGCCCGAACGCAGCGCAGCTGGCGATGCAGCGCATCGCGCAGGCAGGCGGCCTGCCTGCCGGCATGCGCGTGGCGGTGCTGGGGCCTGGAACCACCGCCGAGTTGAAAAAATTCGGCGTGGGCGAGATGATCACGCCGCAAGCGGATTTCGACAGCGAAGCTTTGCTCGATGCGTTGTCCGAGTTGAAGTTCGCCGGAAAGAGTGTGGTGATTTTTCGCGGGCAGGGCGGGCGTGAGTTGCTCGGCGATTCACTGCGCCAGCGAGGTGCCGACGTCGAATACGTGGAATGCTACCGGCGCGCAAGACCCCGGCACGACCTGGCAGAACTGATGCCACTGTGGCAGCAAGGCAGGCTCCGGGCCTGCCTCGCCACCAGTTCGGAAATCGTGATCAATCTCTTCGACATGGCCGGAGAGGCATGCCGGCCGTGGTTGTGCCAGACTCCAATGTTCGTCTCCCATCCGCGCGTGGCCGCTACCGCGTTTGCCTTGGGCGTGCACATGGTTTTCGTCGCGGGCATTGGAGACGAGGGGCTGGCGACGGGACTGGAGACCTGGTTTGCAAGACTGCGCCGGGTTCACCCCGTGACCTGACCGTTTTTTTTTCCGGGAAATATGGCCGAACCATCAAGCGAACAGCAACTCGTTGCGGATACACGGGCTGCGTCACAGCCGCGGCGACGCTCGCGACTTGCCGACCTGGCGTTGCTGCTGGCATTGGCCGCGACTGCGCTGGCCGCGTGGCAGTGGTATGACGCACGCAAGCGCGTCGACGTACTCCAGCAGGACGTGGCCAGGCGTCTTGCCGAAGCCGATGCCCTAAGCCGCGAAACGCGGTCGCTTGCCGGGCAGTCGCGCGACGAATTGCGCGACGTGGTGGCGCGGCTCGGACAGCTCGAGGTGCGCATGGTGGAAACCCAGAACCAGCGTCTGGCGCTCGAATCGCTCTACAGGGATTTGTCGGGCAGCCGCGACGAATGGGTGCTCGCCGAAGTCGAGCAGGCACTGCTGATCGCCAACCAGCAACTACAGCTTGCAGGTAACGTCAAAGCCGCGCTGATTGCGCTGGAGACTGCGGATGCGCGCCTGGCGCGTATGGATCGCCCGCAGTTGACCGCATTGCGGCGGGTAATCAGCAAGGATATGGAGCGGCTCAAGGCCGCGCCGTACGTGGACGTGGTGGGCATGGCGCTGCGTCTGGACAACGTGATGACGGCGGTGGATGTGTTGCCCTTGGCCATGGAGCAGCGACCGCAGCCGGCCAACGATGCGGCTGCGCCGGCGAGCGGGGAATTCTGGGCCAATCTGTGGCGCGAAACCAAACAGGATCTGCGTCGCCTGGTGCGCATCCAGAATGCCGAAAAACCGGAGGCTCCGCTGCTGTCCCCGGAGCAGGCATTCTTCCTGCGCGAGAATCTGAAGCTGCGTCTTCTCGGGGCGCGGCTGACATTGCTGACGCGCGACGAGACAAGCTTCCAGGCTGATCTCGACGCGGCTTCGGACTGGTTGCAACGCTACTACGACACCGGTAGCAAACCGGTGGCTGCCGCGCTGTCCACCCTGAAGCAGCTGGCGCAGTCAGAGGTCGGCATCGAGCTTCCGGATATCTCCGCGAGCCTGGACGCAGCGCGCAATCTCAGGATGGTGCGCGAGCGGGCCGTCCGCTGAGGATGACTCGCTATCCGATGCAGGGGGCAGACTGATGCGGGGTCTGTTGTGGGTAATCGGACTTTTTGCCGCCGCCGTCGGACTGGTGCTGGCGGCGCGCTACAACAACGGCTACGTACTGCTGGTGCTGCCGCCATGGCGCGTCGAGCTTTCGCTCAATCTGGCGATTCTCATCGCAGTAGTGGCCGTCGTGGTCGCGTATCTGGTGATGCGCGCGATCATGATTTCGATCGCCATGCCGGGTCGGGTGCGGGCCTACCTCAAGCGCCGCAACGAAAACCGGGCGCGCGCCGCTTTCAACGAGGCCCTGGTCAATTTCTTCGAAGGCCGCTTCGGCAAGGCCGAGAAGGCGGCCGCTGCGGCGCTCAAGGCGGGTGAGTCGCCGGCCCTTTCCGCCATTTTGGCGGCGCGCGCCGCGCACGGCATGCGCGCGTTTTCCACGCGCGACGATTATCTGGCCAAGGCCGCCGGCCACGATCCCGTCGAAGACAGCATGCGATTGATCGCGCAGGCAGAAATGCTGCTGGACGAACGCCGCTACCACGACGCGCTCGATGTGCTGAAGCGGTTGCCGGAGAGCCACACGGCCGCTTTGCGGCTGGAGCTGCGCGCGCAGCAGATGGCAAAGAACTGGGACCGCGTGCTGGCGCTGATCCCGCAACTGGAAAAGCGCAAGGTGTTCGAACGGCCGGTGGTCTCGCAACTGCGCCGCCACGCGATCATCGAGAACCTAAAGCTCACGACGCTGGATGGCAAGGCGCTACGCGAATACTGGGACAAGCTGCCGGTGCAGGACCGGCATGAGCCGCGCATCGCCGCGGCGGCGGCACGGTGCTTCGTCGATCTTGGTGCGTGTGCGGAGGCGCATCGTATCGTCGAGGACGGCGTCGAGCGGATCTGGGACCAGGGCCTCCTGGCGCTGTATTCCGAATGCCTGGGGGAAGACGTCCGGCAGCAACTGGAACGTGCCGAGAAGTGGCTTCAGGCGCATCCGCGCGATGCGGTGCTGTTGCTCACGCTGGGCCGGCTTTGCGCGCACCAGGGTTTGTGGGGCAAGGCCCGCAGTTATCTCGAGGCAAGCCTGTCGATCGAGCCCACGTATTCGGTGCACCTGGAGCTGGCGCGCCTGCTGGAGCGCGAAGGCAAGCTCGAACAGGCTGCCGCCCACTACCAGAAGGCGCTCGAGGTCACGCTCGGCCAGTTGCAGCACTACGGCGGCGGACGCAGGCAGCCGGTGCTCTGATGCGGTGAAACGCCTTTGAAAGTCATTTGATGAATGCACCCGGCCACAACGCCTCCGTCCCGGACAAGGAATCACCGCTGCGCGAGGATATTCGCCTCCTCGGGCGCATACTCGGCGACACCTTGCGCGAACAGGAGGGCGAAGCGGTATTCGATCTCATCGAACGTACCCGGCAGAACGCCATCCGCTTTCGCCGCGACCGCGACCCGGACGCCAGGCGCGAACTCGAGACCACGCTCAACAAGCTCGACCCGGTGCGCACGATCGCGGTGGTGCGGGCGTTCAGTTTCTTTTCGCAACTTGCCAATATCGCCGAAGACCAGCATCACAATCGCCGACGTCGCGCGCACCTGATAGCGGGTTCGCCGCCGCAGGAGGGAAGCGTTGCCCTGGCGCTGGCCCGTGGCCGCGCTGCCGGGTTGCCGGCGGAGAAGGTCACGGCCTTCTTCCGTGACGCGCTGATCTCGCCGGTGCTGACCGCGCATCCCACCGAAGTACAGCGCAAGAGCATTCTCGACTGCCAGCTGGAGATTGCGCGGCTGCTCACCGACCGCGACCGCATGCAGCTCACGCCCGACGAGCTGGCGCAGAACGAAGAGGCGCTGCGCCGGGTGGTGCTGACGTTGTGGCAGACCCGCGTGCTACGAGAGCTGCGGTTGACGGTGAACGACGAGATCGAGAACGGCTTGTCTTACTACCGCTACACATTCCTGCGGCAGCTACCGCGGCTGTACGCGGAAATCGAGGACCTGCTGGCGCAACAAGGGTTCGGGCGCGCGCCGCTGGACGGTTTCCTGAAACTGGGCAGCTGGATCGGAGGCGACCGCGACGGCAATCCCTACGTGACTGACGAAGTGTTGCGGCATGCCCTGACACGTCATTCCTCGACGGCGATGGATTTCTATTTCGAGGAGATCCATCGGCTCGGCGGCGAACTGTCCCAGTCGGTGCGCATGGTCGAAACCACGCCCGAGCTTGAGCAACTGGCGGAGCAGTCGCCGGACACCTCGGAACATCGCCGCGACGAACCCTATCGGCGCGCTCTCACCGGCATCTACGCGCGGCTCGCCGCGACCTCGCGGCTGCTCGACCATCACGTGCCCGATCGCCGCGCGATCGCCGAGGCGGTACCCTACCGCAATAGCGCTGAATTTGCACAGGACCTGGCTGTACTGGCCGATTCGCTGGCGGCCAACGGTTCGGAGCGGGTGGCGCGCGGGAGGCTGCGCGGCCTGCACCGTGCCGCGGTCATTTTCGGCTTTCACCTTGCGCCGCTCGACATGCGTCAGCACAGCGGCGTGCACGAGCAGGTGGTCGCCGAGCTCTTCGCGTTCGGGGCGCGCCGCGAGGGTTACGCCGCCTTGCCGGAAGTGGAACGCCGCGCCTGGCTGCTGGAGGAATTGAGGCTGCCGCGACTGCTGCGCTCGCCCTACCTTGCCTACAGCGAAGAAGTCCGCAAGGAGCTCGCCATACTCGACACAGCGGCAGACATGCATCGCCGTTACGGCGCAGAGGCGTTGCCCAACTACATCATCTCGAAAGCAGACGGCGTCAGCGACCTGTTCGAGGTCGCGTTGTTGCTGAAGGAGGTCGGGCTGCTGCGGCCCGGCGAGCCGCCGCGCCTTGAAGTCAACATCATCCCGCTGTTCGAGACCATCGGCGACCTGCAGGGTTGCGGCCCGATCATGGATCAGTTGTTCTCGGTTCCCTACTACCAGGCGCTGCTGGCGAGCCGCGGTAACGTGCAGGAGGTGATGCTCGGCTACTCCGACAGCAACAAGGACGGAGGTTTCCTTACCGCAAACTGGGAGTTGTACAAGGCGGAAGTCGAACTGGTGAAGGTGTTCGCGCGCCGTAACGTCGAGCTGCGCCTGTTCCACGGCCGCGGCGGCACCGTTGGACGCGGCGGAGGTCCGAGCTACCAGGCGGTGCTGGCGCAGCCGCCGGGGAGCGTCGCCGGGCAGATTCGCATCACCGAGCAGGGCGAGGTCATCGCCAGCAAGTATTCCGACCCCGACATCGGCCGGCGCAACCTGGAAACGCTGGTGGCCGCCACCTTCGAGGCGACGCTGCTCAAGCCTTCCGGTGCCGAGCGCAAGACCTACGTCGAGGTCATGGAAGAGATGAGCGCCTCGGCATATTCGGCCTATCGAAGCCTGGTGTACGAAACACCCGGTTTCGTGCAGTTCTTCCGCACTGCGACGCCGATCACCGAGATTGCCGGCCTGCACGTCGGCAGCCGCCCGGCTTCGCGCAAGAAAACCGACCGCATCGAAGACCTGCGCGCGATCCCCTGGGTATTTTCCTGGTCGCTGGCGCGGATGATGCTGCCGGGATGGTATGGCTTCGGCGCGGCGGCGGACGCGCTGGCGGCGCGCAGGGGGGAGGCCGGGATGCAGCTGCTGCGGGAGATGTATTGCGACTGGCCGTTTTTCCGTACGCTGCTGTCAAACATGGACATGCTGCTGGCGAAGAGCGACATCAGCATCGCCTCGCGCTACGCCGAACTGGTCACCGACGACGAACTGCGCGAGCGCATCTTTACGCGCATCCAGGACGAGTGGCACCGCACGGTGCGTTGCCTGCTGGCGATCACCGGGCAGAGCGAGTTGCTGGAGGCTAACGCGGCGCTGTCGCGCAGCTTGCGCAACCGCTCGCCCTACATCGACCCGCTCAACCACCTGCAGGTCGAACTCCTGCGGCGCTACCGTTCCGGGGAAACCCAGGAGCGCATCAAGCGCGCGATTCTGCTCACCATCAACGGCATCGCCGCCGGCCTTCGCAACAGCGGGTGACCAGATCTTTTCACCGCAAAGACGCAAGGGCGCAGAGGAAACGCAAAGGAAAGCCAAAGAACGAATACTGTACGAAAAATTTCCGAGGTCACGTTTGCGCCGGGTTTCAAGTCAGATTTCGTATTTCTTTGCGGGTTTTTCTTCGCGCCTTCGCGCCTTTGCGCCTTTGCGGTGAAGATTTAGAAAGTCACGCGGCGGGCTTAGGATCGACCGACGGGGTGAAGGCGTCGGAGAAAAACTCGTCCTCGGGAAGCCCGCACTGCGTGGTGAAGTCCTTGTGCGCGGCTTCCACCACCACCGGCGCGCCGCAGGCGTACACCTGATAGCCGCTCATGTCGGGGAAATCCTCCATCACTGCGCGGTGCACGAAACCGCTGCGCCCGCTCCAGTTGTCCTCGGGAAGCGCGTCCGAGATCACCGGGACGAAGCTGAAATTGTCGTGTTCCTGCTGCCAGCGGGCGGCGAGTTCACCCACGTAAATGTCCATCGGCCGGCGTCCGCCCCAGTACAGCATCATCTGGCGGGTGGTCCCGACATGGAAGGCGTGTTCGATGATGCTTTTGATCGGCGCGAATCCCGTGCCGCTCGCCACGAAGAGGATCGGCTTGTCGGAATCCTCGCGCATGAAGAAGGTGCCCAGCGGTCCCTCGAAACGCAGGATGTCCTTCTCCTTCATCCGGTTGAACACGTAGTCGGTGAAGGCGCCGTTGGCCATGTTGCGCACGTGCAGTTCGACGTATTGGTCGTCGTGCGGCGGATTGCTCATCGAATAGGCGCGGCGTTTGCCGTCCTTCATCAGGATGTCGATGTACTGTCCGGCCAGGAACTGCAGGCGCTCGTTCGCCGGCAGTTTCAGTTTCAGCACCACCACGTCGGGAGCGACCCTGTGCATCTCCTGCACCCGGCACGGCAGCTTGCGGATCTGCAGCTCGCCCACCCCGCTGATTTCGCGCGCCTCGATCACCAGATCGGCCAGCGGCCTGGCCTGGCAGAACAGCGCCAGCCCCGCTTTCTTCTCGAACTCGGCGAGCACGTACGGCTGCGGATTGCCGTAGTCCACCTTGCCCTCTAGGATTTTGCCCTTGCAGGTGCCACAGGCGCCGTTGCGGCAGCCGTAAGGCAGGGTGAAGCCTTCGCGCAGCGCGGCGGCGAGCACGGTTTCGCCTTCGCCGACCGTGAAAACGTGATTGCTGGGCCTGATGGTAACCTGGTGGGACATTGCAGTTCGAAGAAGCTGGGGCCGGGCTCCGGGTTAAAATGCACGCATGAGAAGACTGTTGATCATTGGCTGCGGCGATGTCGGTCTGCGCATGGTACGTGCACTGCGGGGGCGTTGGCGCATTTACTCGTTAACCCACTCGAAGAACCGGCATGCGCTGCTGCGTGCCGAAGGGATAGTTCCGGTGGCTGGAGATCTGGATCGTCCAGAGACGCTGGACCGGCTCGCCGGCCTGGCGCAGGACGTGGTGCATTTCGCCCCGCCGCCGGGATCGGGAACGCGTGACACGCGCACCGCCAACCTGGTTCGGGCACTCGCAAAGGGCGGCAGTCTACCACAGCGAATGACGTACATCAGCACCAGTGGCGTCTATGGAGATTGCGGCGGTGCCGTGGTGGACGAGACCCGGGGAGCGAAACCCTCGAGCGATCGCGCCCGGCGCCGACTGGATGCTGAACGGCAACTGCGCGCATGGGGCGCGCAGACCGGTGTGCATGTCAGCATCCTGCGCGTGCCCGGGATCTACGCCGCAGAACGACTGCCGCTTGCGCGTCTGAAAGCCGGCACGCCGGCGCTTGAGACCGCGCACGATCCGTATACCAATCACATCCATGCCGATGACCTCGCCCGCACTGTGATGGCGGCATTGAGTCGCGGCCGCGGCGGACGTGCGTACAACGCTTGCGACGACTCATGGATGAAAATGGGCGACTACTTCGACCTGGTCGCTGACCAGTTCGGTCTGCCGCACCCGCCTCGGATCAGTCGCGAAGCCGCGGAGCGGGAGATTCCGGAAAGCACGCTGTCTTTCATGCGCGAATCCCGGCGCCTTGCCAACCGCCGCCTGAAAAAAGAGTTGCGGGTGAGGCTGCGCTATCCGTCGGTCGCGCAGGGCGTCGTTGCCGCGCGGGCTCGATCGACGTGAACAACGCATCCGCAGCGGCCGGCGCGACGTAATTGCCCGGAGTACTTTCCCGTGGACAATGACGTGTCCGGCGCTGGCGGCGAAGTCGTCGTGGTGTTGACCAATTTGCCGGACCTTGCGGCGGCCAGGAAGCTGGCGCAGTTGCTGGTGGAGCAGCGGCTCGCCGCCTGTGTCAACGTGCTGGCACCGTGCTCATCGGTCTATCGCTGGCAGGGCAGGATCGAGACGGCGACCGAGGTACCGGTGCTGATCAAGACGGTGGCTTCACGTTATCCGCGCGTCGAAGCCGCGATCCGCGCCAACCACCCGTATGAACTTCCCGAGATCGTCAGTGTCCCTGTTGTGGCCGGTCTGGGCGAATATCTGGGCTGGGTCGCTGCCGAATCCGCCGCCGAATAAGGCCCCCTTTTCCACCGAATGAACCGGCGCATCACCGCAAGATTTTTTGCCGAAACGCTGCTGGCGGCATGCGCTGCATGTGCGTTATCGCCGGCCGCTGCCGACGACCTGCTGGCGCCGGAGCAGGCGTTCCGGTTCTCGGCCAGGCTCATCGAACCCGGACTCGTGGAGTTGCGCTATCGCATCGCCGACGGCTATTACATGTATCGCGACAAGTTCCGGTTCACCGCGATTCCACGATCGGTCGGGCTAGGCGAAGCCCGGTTTCCGCCCGGCAAGATCAAGGACGACGAATTCTTCGGGCGGGTCGAGACCTATCGCGGCGAACTGGTCATCAGGCTGGCGGTGAAATCGGCCGGGGGCTTTACGCTGAAGGCGGTTTCCCAGGGTTGCGCCGATGTCGGCGTGTGCTACCTCCCGCTGACCCAAACGGCACGGCTCGTTCCGGCGCGATCGTCCGGTGAAGCCGTCAGATCCGAAGGCAATGCCTCGAATCTGATATTGCGGTTGCGGGACGCGGCACCGTCCCGATGAAAAGAGCCGCCCGGATCGCGCTTTTGGTGCTCGCGGTCGTTTCGGCGCTCGCGGCCGGTTTCTGGCTGCACACTTGGAACAGGGGCGGGGCGCCGGTTTCAGGCAATGTAGCTCGGCTGATGGCAGCCTCGCTTCCCGACATGGAAGGCAAATCCCAGGCATTGGCCCAATGGCGGGGCAAGGTCATGGTGGTGAATTTCTGGGCGACCTGGTGTCCGCCGTGTCTGAAGGAAATCCCCGAATTCGTCCGGATGCAGGAAAAACTCGGCGACCAAGGGCTGCAATTTGTTGGGATCGCCGTTGATAATCCGGCTAAAGTTCGCGAATTTGTTGTCAAGTACCGCATGAACTATCCGGTTCTTATCGGCGAAATGGACGCGATCGAGCTCGCCAGGGTCGCCGGCAACGAACTTGGCGGCCTACCATTCACGGTCATTCTCGATCGCGAAGGCCGGTTGATTGGGACCGAGCTTGGCGGGTTGAACGAGCAAAAACTGACCGGGATCATCCAGCCGGCCATGTGAATTTCGCTTCGAACGTTTCACAATAGGCGCCAAATTCCACGAACAGCGCTTAAAACTCAGGACTTGTGCGGGTTCTGACGCATTGGTTTGGGGTTCGCTCCGGACCCACCGCAGCATCGACGAAGGTGCGCCCATGCCTTGGGACAGCGGCCCGGAAACGCAAAATCCAGGCCCGTTGAATGGGTCAAAATCCCGCCTAAACTGGACAAATTCCTGCAAACTGCGGCAAACTTGCCGCCATGAAGAACGCCTCGAAGGGTGGCAAGGCGGCTTCCTCCGGCCCTGTACGCCCCAGAAAAGTTCTCGTCCTGCATGGCCCCAACCTCAATCTTCTCGGCTCTCGCGAGCCGGAGATCTATGGAGCCGAAACCCTGTCGGACATCAACAAGCGTTTGCTGGCGCTGGCGCTGAATGCCGGGGCCAAGCTCGACAGCTATCAGAGCAACTCGGAGGCTGAGCTGGTCGAGCGCGTCCACAAAGCCGGCCCTGCCGGCGTCGATTTCGTCATCATCAATCCGGCAGCCTATACCCATACCAGCGTGGCGCTGCGCGATGCGCTCGCCGCGGTGCGCATTCCCTACATCGAAGTGCATCTATCCAACGTGCACGCGCGCGAGCCCTTCCGGCGCCACTCCTATTTCAGCGACCAAGCTGTCGGGGTGATTTGCGGACTGGGGTCGCAAGGCTATGAGTACGCGTTGCAGTGCGCGCTGACCTATACAGCCGGGAAATAGGGTCCCGCCTATATGGACTTGAGGAAACTCAAGAAGCTGATCGACCTGGTGCAGGAATCCGGAATCGCCGAACTGGAGATCACGGAGGGCGAGGAAAAAGTACGGATCAGCCGTGCCGGCAATGCGGTGCAGACTGCGGTGATGACGATGCCCCAGGCCACGAGCATGATGACGGTGGCTCCGGCGGCGGCCGCAGCCGCGGTCGCGCTGGCAGCGGCGCCCGGAGCCCCAGCCGAGCCTGAAGGGCATGTGGTGAAATCACCCATGGTCGGTACTTTCTATCGCTCGTCGGCGCCCGGCGCCAAGCCTTTCGTGGAAATCGGGCAATCGGTCAATGCCGGCGATACGCTGTGCATCATCGAGGCAATGAAATTGTTGAACGAAATCGAGGCCGACCTGGGTGGCGTGATCAAGTCCGTGCTGGTGGAGAACGGCCAGCCGGTCGAGTATGGCCAGCCGCTATTCCTGATTAGTTGAGCATCGACCCGCCCGGCCTGGTTTTTCCCAGGCGGCGCGCGCAAAGCTTTCCATGTTCGAAAAAATCCTCATAGCGAACCGCGGTGAGATCGCGCTGCGCGTACAGCGCGCCTGCCGCGAACTGGGCATCAAGACGGTCGCCGTGCACTCGGTGGCCGACGCCGACGCCAAGTACGTGCGTCTTGCCGACGAGTCGGTGTGCATCGGCCCGGCCGCCGCCTCGGAAAGCTACCTGAACGTGCCGGCGATCATCAGCGCCGCCGAAGTGACCGACGCCGAGGCGATTCACCCGGGCTACGGCTTTCTGTCCGAGAACGCCGACTTTGCCGAGCGGGTGGAAAAAAGCGGCTTCGTGTTCATCGGGCCGAGGCCCGACACCATCCGGCTGATGGGCGACAAGGTGAGCGCCAAGCAGGCGATGACCAAGGCCGGCGTGCCGGTTGTGCCTGGAGGCGAAGGCGCGCTGCCCGAGGAGGCGCAGGAAATCGTCAAGGTGGCGCGCAAGATCGGCTATCCCGTGATCATCAAGGCGGCCGGCGGCGGCGGCGGACGCGGTATGAGGGTGGTGCATACCGAGGCGGCGCTGGTCAACGCGGTTACGATGACCCGGCAGGAAGCGAAGGCCGCATTCGGCAACCCGACGGTGTATATGGAGAAGTTTCTCGAGACTCCGCGTCACGTCGAGATCCAGGTGCTCGCCGATGAGCACCGCAACGCGGTCTTTCTCGGCGACCGCGATTGTTCGATGCAGCGCCGCCACCAGAAGATCATCGAGGAGGCACCGGCGCCCCTGATACCGATGAAGGAGCGCGTCCGCATCGGCGAGCGCTGCGCCGAGGCGTGCCGCAAGATCGGTTATCGCGGCGCGGGCACCTTCGAGTTCCTCTACGAGAAGGGCGAGTTCTACTTCATCGAGATGAACACGCGGGTGCAGGTGGAGCATCCGGTGACCGAGATGATCACCGGCGTGGATATCGTGAAGACCCAGATTCTGGTGGCCGCGGGACAGAAACTGCCGTTCCGGCAGAAAGACATCACATTCCGCGGGCACGCGATCGAGTGCCGGATCAATGCCGAGCATCCCTACAAGTTCACACCGTCGCCGGGCCGCATCACCTCCTGGCACGTGCCGGGCGGGCCGGGGATCCGCGTGGATTCGCACGTCTACCACGGTTATTTCGTGCCGCCGTATTACGATTCCCTGATCGCCAAGGTCATTGCCTACGGCGACACCCGCGACCAGGCAATCGCACGCATGCGCGTCGCGCTCTCGGAAATGAGCGTCGAGGGCATTCAGACCAACCTGCCGCTGCACCAGGAGTTGATGCTGGACACCGCATTCATGCGCGGAGGCACCAGCATCGATTACCTGGAAGAGAAGCTCGCCAAGTACAGCAAGGTGGAGTAGCGGCGGATCCTGCGGAGGTGTGGCATCGCCTGGCTTGCGCTTGAACTCACGCTCGATGCCGCGCAGGTAACGGCGCTGTCGGACGCGCTTCTCGAGGCCGGCGCCATTTCCGTGGACGTGGCCGACGCGTGTGCCGGCACCGAGCAGGAAACCCCGATCTTTCAGGAACCGGGACAAGAGGCCGAACTGGCCTACGGCTGCAACCGCCTGATTGCTCTGTTCGATCCCGACACCGACGCGGCCGCAGTGCTCAGCCGCGCCTGCGCTGCCGCCGGCCTCAATCCGGTCCCCGCATATCGCACCGCAGAAGTCCCCGAGCAGGACTGGGTGAAGCTCATCCACAGCCAGTTCGCGCCGATGCGGGTGTCTGCGCGGCTGTGGGTCGTGCCGAGCTGGCACGCCGCGCCGGATGGCTCCGCCATCAATATCGTGCTCGACCCGGGACTCGCCTTCGGCACCGGCAGCCACCCGACCACGCGACTGTGCCTGGATTGGCTGGACCGGCATCTGTTCCCTGGCAGCAGCGTCATCGACTACGGCTGCGGCTCCGGCATCCTCGCCATTGCTGCGGCGAAATTCGGCGCCGGCCGCGTGGTTGGCGTGGACATCGATCCGCTGGCGCTGGTCGCCAGCCGTTACAATGCCGAGCAGAATCGTGTGGTTGCAACCTTCGTCGGGGCCGATGGACCGCGACTGCAACCGGCAGATGTCGTCATGGCCAATATCCTCTCCAATCCGCTCAAAATACTGGCACCGCTGCTCGCGGAGTTGACCGTGCCGGGCGGACATGTGGTGCTGTCCGGGATCCTGGCGCCGCATGCAAGGGCTGTTGCCGATGCCTATGCGGAATGGTTCGACATGGAGCCCGCCGTCGAGGAGCAAGGCTGGATCAGGTTATACGGCAAGAGACTCAAATGAAGCGGATGTCATGAACCTGTACACGCGTTGCCTACACTGTGGGACTGCTTTCCGGGTAACCACCCAGCAACTGCAAGCTTCCAGTGGCCAGGTGCGCTGCGGCCAATGCAGGCAGGTGTTCGATGCCTTCGCGACGCTCACTGCCCAAGAGCCTCAGCCGGCCGCGCCGGAACGCGAAACGCCGTCCCCAGCGCAATCCGATTTGCCGCCGGTAGCGCCGCCCCTCGAAAAATCAGCGCCAACGCGAATTCCGGTGCGGCCGAAGGTAAGGCCGGCGGCTGCGTCGCGGCCGGATCCGGCCGCGAGCCTGTATGAATGGGAATTCAGGATGCCGGAAGCGCCGCGCCGCACCAGCCTTTGGGTGAGCCTGTCGCTGCTGCTGCTCGCCCTGCTCGCCCTTCAGGCGGCGTACGCGTTTCGCACCGAGCTGATGGTGCTGGTTCCGCAGTCCCGGAAGTACTACGAGCGGGCGTGTGAATGGTTGGACTGCACCGTGGCGCTGCCGCGGCTGTCGCGTTTCTTGCATATCGAGGCTTCGGATTTGAAGGCGCCGGATTCGGCCCGCCCCAGCGAAATCGAGCTGATGGTCGCGGTGCGCAATCGTGCGCCGGTGGAGCAGGACTATCCGGCGTTCGAGCTGACGCTGACCAACTCGCAGGATCAGACCATCGCGCGCCGCATTTTTCTTCCGGCGGAGTACCTGCAGTGGACTGACGCAGCCGATGGACTGAAAGCGGGGGCAGAGCTGCCGATACGGCTGTTTCTGGACACCGGCGAGCTGCGTGCTGCCGGTTACCGTCTTTACCTGTTGTATCCCTGAGCAGCGCGCGATGCTGAAGCAGACTCCGCTCAACGCGGCCCATCGCGCGCTCAACGCCAGGCTGGTGGACTTCGGCGGCTGGGAGATGCCGCTGCACTACGGCTCGCAGATCGACGAGCACCACAGGGTGCGCAAGGACGCCGGCATGTTCGACGTCTCGCACATGCTGGCGGTGGACGTGGATGGCGAAGGCGCCCGCACGTTCCTGATGCGGCTGCTCGCCAACAACGTGGATCGTCTGCAGATCCCGGGCAAAGCGCTTTACTCATGCATGCTCAACGATTCGGGCGGCATTCTCGACGATCTGATCGTGTACTTTCTGGACCCGCGACGCTTTCGCGTGGTGGTCAACGCCGCTACCGCGGACAAGGACCTTGCTTGGATGTCTTCGCAAAGGGCGCGCGCCGCGGCCGCCGTGACGATCACGCCGCGGCGGGATCTGGCGATGATCGCGGTGCAGGGGCCGCGGGCACGCGCGAAAGTGTGGCAGGCGCTGCCGCAATCGAAACCGGCGACCGACGCGCTTGGACCATTCTTTGCCGCGGAGTGGGGCGCGTTTTTCTTCGGCCGCACCGGCTACACCGGCGAAGACGGGTTCGAGATCATGCTGCCGGCCGCTGAAGCGCCACGCCTGTGGCGGGCGCTGCTCGATGCCGGCGTGGGCCCGGCGGGCCTGGGCGCGCGCGATACGCTGCGCCTGGAGGCGGGGATGAACCTTTACGGCCAGGACATGGATGAAACCGTGACCCCGCTGGAGTGCGGCCTGAAATGGACTGTAGACCTGGAAAACCCGCGCGACTTTGTCGGCAAGGCGGCACTGCTTGCCGCGCCACCGCGTGCGCAGATGCTTGGCCTGGTGCTGCTCGAGCGCGGGGTGCTGCGCGCACATCAGGAAGTCGAGACGCGCAATGGTCGCGGAGAGATTACCAGCGGCAGCTTCTCGCCCACGCTGGATACTTCGATCGCGCTGGCGCGTATGCCGATCGGCGTGCAAGCCGGGGAATCGGCGAAAGTGAAGATCCGCGACAAGTGGCTGCCGGCTAGAACGGTAAAATATCCCTTCGTGCGGAACGGACGCAGCCTGGTCGCCGGCCTTTCTTCTTCGATCCGTTGAAAATCTGGAGCATTCATGTCGATTCCTGCAAATCTGAAATACACCGACAGCCACGAATGGGCGCGGCCTGAGGCCGACGGGACCGTGGCGGTCGGCATTACGCATCACGCACAGGACCTTCTGGGCGACCTGGTGTTCGTGGAAAATCCGGCGCTGGGCCGCAAGCTTAAGAAAGGCGAGGAATGCGGGGTGGTCGAATCGGTGAAAGCCGCCTCCGACATCTACTCACCGATTTCCGGGGAGGTCGTGGCGGTAAACGGCGATCTCGAAACCGCGCCGGAGAAAATCAATGAGGGCGCGTACGACGCCTGGATGTTCCGTCTCAAGCCCAGCAACCCGGCCGAACTGGAAGCGTTGCTGGACGCGGCGGGTTATCAGAAGCTGGTCGAGGCGGAAGCGCATTGAAGGTGAGGCGAGAGGCGTGAGGCGTGAGGCGATAAAACCAAGGAACCGAAACGGAAGAAGACCCTCCTAATTCTCGTCACTCGTCACGGAACTGACATGCCCTTCATTCCCCACACCGAGGAAGACATCCGCGCCATGTGCGCGGCGGTTGGCGTTTCGACAATCGACCAACTGTTCGACGAGATTCCACAAAGCCTCAAGAGCGACGGGCTGGCGGGCATCCCTGTAGGCATGAACGAAATGCAGGTCACGCGCCTGATGCATGAACGAGCGCGCCAGGACCGGCCGATGCTCAACTTCATCGGTGCCGGTGCCTATGAACATCACATTCCCGCCGCGGTCTGGCAGATTGCCACCCGAGGGGAGTTTTATTCGGCGTATACGCCGTATCAGGCGGAGGCGAGCCAGGGCACGCTGCAATTGCTCTACGAGTACCAGAGCATGATGGCGTCGCTCACCGGGCTCGATGCCGCCAACGCCAGCCTCTACGACGGCGCTTCCGCGCTTGCCGAGGCGGTGCTGATGGCGGTGCGCCTGCACAAGTCGGCGCGGCGCGTGCTGATTCCCGCCGGCGTCAATCCGGCCTACCGGCGCGTCGTCGCCAGCATCGTTTCCAATCAGCGCATCGAACTGGTCGAAGTGCCATACTCCGCGACGGATGGCCGCGTGTCCATTGAAACGCTGGAGTCACTGGGCAAGGCGGACTTCGCGGCGCTGGTGGTTGCGCAGCCGAACTTCTTCGGTGTGCTCGAAACGGTGGATGCCTTGACCGACTGGGCGCACGCGCGCGGCGCATTGACCGTTGCCTGCGTCAACCCGACTGCTCTGGCGTTGCTGAAATCTCCCGGCGAGTGGGGCAGCCACGGCGCCGACATCGCGGTCGGAGAAGGCCAGCCGCTGGGCGTGCCGCTCGCCAACGGCGGACCCTACTTCGGATTCATGGCGTGCAAGCAGGCACTGGTGCGGCAGATGCCCGGCCGCATCGTCGGCGCTACGGTCGATGTCGAAGGACGGCGCGGATACACCCTGACGCTGCAGGCGCGCGAACAGCATATCCGCCGCTCCAAAGCCACGTCGAACATCTGCACCAATCAGGGCCTGGCGGTCACAGCCGCGACGATCTACCTGGCGATGCTCGGCGCCCAGGGGCTGAAGAACGTGGCTGCGCAATCGCATGCCAATTCCCGGTTGCTGCTGGAGAAGGTGACACGTATCCCCGGCGTGCAGCGGGTTTTCAGCGCGCCGGTTTTCCACGAGGCGGTGATCCGGCTGCCGCGGCCGGCCGATGGGGTGCTCGTGAATATGCGCTCCCGCGGTATCCTTGGCGGCCACGATGTTTCCCGCGATTACCCGGAACTCGGGGCAGCGCTGCTGGTCTGTGCCACCGAGACCAAGACCGAAGCCGATCTCGATGCCTACGTCGCGGCGCTTGCCGCGGCGACAGGCGGTTGACATTGGGTTGCACAATTCACGATCAGGATTTATTTGAGGAGAGTCAGATGGCAACCGTAACGCTCAAAGGCAATCCCGTCGCCGTGGCCGGCAATCTGCCAAAGAAAGGCGACGCCGTGCCCGATTTCAGCCTGACCGGCAAAGACCTTGCCGATGTGTCGCTGAGAATCTACGCGGGGAAACGCAAAGTGCTGAACATCGTGCCGAGCCTGGACACGCCGACCTGCGCGCAGTCCACGCGCGTGTTCAACCAGAAGGCTTCGGGGATGAATAACGCAGTGGTGCTGGTGATCTCGGCGGATCTGCCGTTCGCGATGGCGCGCTTCTGCAGCGCCGAGGGGCTCAACAACGTGGTGACGCTGTCCACATTTCGCGGCAGGGATTTTCACAGCAAGTACGGCGTGGACATCGCCGACGGCCCGCTCAAGGGGTTGACGGCGCGGGCGGTGGTGGTGCTCGACGAGAACAACAAGGTGCTGCACTCCGAGCTGGTGCCGGAGATCGCCAACGAGCCGAATTACGACGCGGCGCTGGCGGCGCTGAAATAATGTGGTAACGGACAACAGCCGGCCGCGCGCTTCTGTGCGCGTATGAACCGCGCCCGAATTGCCGATCCCGAACAGCATGCTCGTCTTCGATCAGTCCAGACACGGACGCCGCGCCCACGCGCAGGCGCCGCCGACGGCAATCGTCGCGGACCTGCCTGCGGAGTTGCTGCGAAGCGAATTGCCGCGACTGCCGGAAGTATCCGAATTGGATGCTCTGCGCCACTACACCCGCCTGTCACAAAGAAACTTCTCCATCGACACCCATTTTTACCCGCTTGGTTCCTGCACCATGAAGTACAACCCGCGGTCATGCAACGCGCTGGCGATGTTGCCGGAATTCCTGGCGCGTCATCCGCTTGCGCCGGAGGAGACCGGCCAGGGCTATCTTGGCTGCATGCACGAATTGCAGGAGATCCTGCTGGAAGTGACCGGAATGGAGGGGGTAAGCCTGGCGCCGATGGCCGGTGCGCAGGGCGAATTCGCCGGCGTCGCGATGATCCGCGCCTATCACCGCGCGCGCGGTGACGACGCCCGCAGCGAAATCATCGTTCCGGACGCTGCTCACGGCACCAACCCAGCCACCGCGACCATGTGCGGCTATACGGTGGCCGAAGTGCCGACTGACCGCGAAGGCAACGTCGACCTCAAAGCACTGACCGCCGCGGTCGGGCCGCAGACGGCGGGACTGATGCTCACCAACCCTTCCACGCTGGGCGTATTCGAGCGCACCATCGAGAACATCCGTGACATCGTGCATGGCGCGGGCGGGTTGCTCTACTACGACGGTGCCAATCTGAACGCGATACTCGGCAAGGTGAAGCCCGGCGACATGGGTTTTGACGTGATCCACATGAACCTGCACAAGACTTTCGCCACGCCGCATGGCGGCGGCGGTCCGGGAGCGGGGCCTGTGGGCGTCGCACGGCGGCTGTTGCCCTTCCTGCCGCTTCCGATCATTGCGAAGGAGGGCGAGCGTTTCCGCTGGCTTTCGGAGCAGGATCGACCGCAGTCGATCGGCCGCATGTCTGCGTTTGGCGGCAACGCCGGGGTGCTGCTGCGCGCCTACGTGTATGCGCGCATGCTCGGGCGCGATGGCATGCGGCGGGTGGCGGAGTTTGCCACGTTGAACGCCAATTACCTCATGGTGCAATTGCGCCAGGCCGGTTTCGACGTGGCATTCGACTCGCGTCGCGCCAGCCACGAGTTCATCATCACCCTGAAGGGTCTGAAGGAGAAAACCGGCGTCACGGCGATGGACGTGGCCAAACGCCTGCTCGACAAGGGCTTCCACGCCCCGACCACGTACTTTCCTATGCTGGTCCCGGAATGCCTGCTGATCGAACCGACCGAGACCGAATCCAGGGAAACGCTGGACGCCTTTGTCGCAGCGATGAAGGAAATCCTCGACGAGGCACACAGTGATCCGGACCTCGTCAAATCCGCGCCGCACACCACTCCGGTGCGCCGTCTCGACGACGTCAAGGCCGCGCGCGAACTCGACCTCAAATGGACTCCGGACAGATAGAAAGCCCGCACAAAGGCAAGACCGGATTGCGGCGCATCTTCAATGCGCTGTTCTATTCGTTTGACGGCCTCAAGGCGGCGTACCGGCACGAAGACGCGTTCCGCCAGGAAGTGTGGCTCGCGGTGGTCCTCATCCCGCTGGCGCTGTTACTTCCAGCGCCCGGCACGGGCAAGGCGCTGATGATCGCCTCGGTGCTGGTGGTGCTGATCGTCGAGCTGCTGAACTCCGCGGTGGAGGCGACGGTGGACCGGGTATCGCTCGAGCAGCATCGGCTCGCCAAACGCGCTAAGGACATCGGCAGCGCCGCGGTGCTGTTTTCCCTGATCAACGTTGTGGTGGTCTGGATGTTGGTGCTGTTCGGCTGATCCCGCGTCGTAGCCGGCACGATGCTGTACCGGTGGTTGAAGGCCAAGACCTAGCGGCCCAGACCCTACCTAGTGAACCGGGCGATCACCTGCAACGCCCGCCCGCTCGATCAGTTCAGTTTTCCTTCCGGACACACTTTGCATGCGGTGGCGTTCACCGCCATCGCGATCGCTTATTACCCGCAACCGGCCTTCCTGCTCGTCCCTTTCGCGTTTCCCGGCACGCGGCGGCGGGACCGATGTACTGGAAGGCGAGTGGCATCCCGAGCGTATGGTGGTACTCGAGTTCGACAACGTAGAGAAGGCGCGCGCGTGGTGGGGCGCGCCTCAGTACGCGGCCGCAAAAAAGATCCGCCAGCGCACTGCGATAAGAAGCGTAATCATCGCCGAGGGGATGTGACGTGGTCTCGCCAGATGCCCGGCCTGCCGCCCCAGGTTGGTCTTGAGACGCTCGCGTCGAGGCCTTCCCTGGAAGATTAGTATTGAAAAAAATCATATACTTTTGACGGGAATATCGTAAAATCTCTAGCTCTAGCGTTTAACTAATTAGAAATCAAAGCCTTCAGGCATCCAACAGGGTGGGTGGCATGAAGAAGACGGCTTTCTGGAAAGCCGATTGGTTCCTCGGATTGGTCATTGCCGTCGTTTTGTTGGTCGCGTCCGGCAGCGATCTCATTCAAAGTCTCGAACGTCAGGCCTACGACCTCGGCGTGCGGGCCTCCAGCCACGCCCCGTCGCAGCGCGTTGCGGTCATCGCCATCGACGATCGAAGCATCGCCAACATCGGGCGATGGCCTTGGCCGCGTGAGATCCACGCGAAGATGATCGGCAATCTCAAACAGGCCGGAGCGAAGGTAGTTGGCTATGCCTCCTTTTTTTTCGAGCCGCAGGTGGATCCCGGGCTCGTCTATATTCACAAACTCGCGGAGCTCTACCAGGCGCTCCCGCCCGCGCAGCAGCAGAACCTTGCCGATTTCGCGTCGGTGCTGGCTGAGGCGGACGATGCGCTCAACAGCGACCGCAAGCTTGCCGCCGCGGTGGCGCAGGCCGGCAATGTGGCGTTGCCGACGCTTTTTACCATAGGCGAACCGCGCGGCAATCCCGACCATCCGCTCGCCGATTACATTCTGAAGAATCAGATCACCAAAGTGAGCGACCGCATCGGCGCGGGCGACAGGAACATTTTCCCGGCGCCGACGCTGCAGGCGAGTGCGCCGCTCGAAGAAATCGCAGCCGGTGCCGCAGCGGTCGGCCACCTTAACGCGCTTCCGGATGTAGACGGCAGCACGCGCACCGAACCATTGGTGGTGCGCTACTACGATCAGTATTTCCCGTCGTTTTCGCTGGTTCTCGTCGCCACAAGCCTGAATCTGGGACCGGCAGACGTCGAACTGCGGCTGGGCGAAGGGGTGAAGTTGGGGAACCTGACGATCAATACCGATCCCTATCTGCAGATGTACACCTATTTCTACAAGGACAGGGACGGCAAACCGGCATTTCCGCTGGATTCCTTTTACGACGTGATCTCGGGAAAGTTCCCGGCGGAGAAATACCGGGACAAAGTCGTGTTGATTGGCGCCACCGCGGCCGGCATCGGGACCTACCAGGTGACGCCGATTTCGCCTGGAATGGCACCGGTTGTGACTCTGGCGCACTCGGTGTCCAGCATTCTCGAGGAGGATTTCTTTGTCGCGCCCGCCTGGGGTATCTGGGTCGAAAAGGCGGCATTCCTGCTGGTCGCGTTGTATCTGATTCTGCTGCTGCCGCGGCTCAAGGCAGGCATGGGTTTCACCGTGAGCGCGGTGCTGCTTGCGGCGCTGTTTGCCGCGCATTTCGTGCTGATGGCGGGCCAGCTGATGTGGATCCAGCTGATGGCCTCGGCGGTGCTGCTGGTGATCGGCCACGTCCTGCTCACCACCAAGCGCTTTCTCTCCACCGAGCGCGGCAAGGCCAGGTCGGACCTCGATTCGGCGGAATCCAACCGCACGCTGGGCCTGGCTTTCCAGGGGCAGGGCCAGCTCGACATGGCCTTCGACAAGTTCAAGAAGGTGCCGCTCGACGACCAGCTGATGGACAACTTGTACAACCTTGCGCTCGATTTCGAGCGCAAACGCCAGTTCAACAAGGCCCAGGCGGTGTACGAGAACATGGCCACCTACAATCCGAAGTTCCGCGACCTGAATAAGAAGCTCAATCGCGCCAAGCAGATGTCCGAGACCGTAATCCTTGGCAGCGGCGGCGGGCGCACCAACGCCAGCACGCTGGTCCTCGAGGGCGGCGGCGTGGAAAAGCCGATGCTCGGCCGTTATCAGGTGGAAAAGGAACTCGGAAAGGGCGCGATGGGCGTTGTCTATCTGGGCAAGGACCCGAAGATCGGCCGCATCGTCGCGATCAAGACCATGGCGCTGTCCCAGGAGTTCGAAGCCGACGAGCTGGAAGAGGTGAAGCAACGCTTCTTCCGCGAAGCCGAGACTGCCGGCCGGCTCAACCATCCCAATATCGTCACCATCTACGACGCCGGCGAAGAGCACGACCTGGCCTACATCGCCATGGAATTCCTCAAGGGCAAGGACCTGGTGCCGCAAACCAAACCGGGCAACCTGCTGCCGTTGCCGAAAACGCTATCAGTGGTCGCGCGCGTCGCCGAGGCCCTGGCCTACGCACACCAGCAGAACGTGGTTCATCGCGATATCAAGCCGGCCAACATCATGTATGACGCGCAGGTCGATTCGGTCAAGGTCACCGACTTCGGCATCGCGCGCATCACCGATTCGTCCAAGACCAAGACCGGCATGGTGCTGGGCACCCCCTCGTACATGTCGCCGGAACAACTGGCCGGCGACAAGATCGACGGCCATTCCGATCTGTTTTCGCTGGGCGTGACGCTGTATCAGCTTGCCTGCGGCAGTTTGCCGTTCCAGGGCGATTCGATGACCCAGTTGATGTTCAAGATCGCCAACGAGCCCCCTGCCGACATACTCGGCATAAACCCGACGCTTCCAGCGTGTCTGGTGGCGATCATCAGCAAGGCGCTCGCCAAAGACGTGGCCGCGCGCTTTAAGAGCGGGGAAGAAATGGCGCGGGCGCTGCGCCAATGCGCGGCGCAGTTCGGAACCGTGGACGTGACCCTGTGATGGATTGGAAGAAATGAATCTGACCCCCTCCCTGGAGATGGCGAAAGCCACCCACACCGGGATGGTGCGCTCCCACAACGAGGACAGCACTGCTACCGACGCGCAGATCGGGCTGGCGGTGCTGGCCGACGGCATGGGTGGCTACAATGCCGGCGAAGTCGCCAGCGGCATCGCCACCGCGCTGATTTCAAGCGAGACCCGCGAAGCGCTGGCCCGGCATGCGCCACACGAACTGGACGAAAGTTCCGGTTCTCCGCTGGCGACCGGCCTGCTTCGGGACATCATCGCCAGGGCCAACACCTCGATTTTCCAGTCGGCCAACAGCCAGCCGCAGTACGCGGGCATGGGGACCACGCTGGTGGTGACATTGTTGTGCAACAACCAGATAACGATTGCCCACATCGGCGATTCCCGCTGTTACCGCTTTCGCGGGGACAATCTGCAGCAGATCACCCGCGACCATTCGCTGCTGCAGGAACAAATCGACAGCGGCCTGCTCACCAAGGAGGCCGCCAAGCGCTCGCAGAACAAGAACCTGGTCACGAGGGCGTTGGGCATCGAGCCGGAAGTCGAGGCGGAGATCCGTACTTATCCGGCCGAGCCCGGCGACATCTATCTGCTGTGCTCCGATGGACTCAATGACATGGTCGACGACGAGGACATCGCAATGACCCTGGCGGCGATCGGCAGCAACCTCCCGCTCGCGGCCGATCAACTGGTACAGATGGCGAATGACAACGGCGGGCGTGATAATGTCTCCGTGGTGCTGATCAGGGTGAAGAAGGACTTCCCGGCTGACGAAGGCCTGTGGGCGAAGTTCCTTTCGTGGTTCAAATAAGAGGAAGCAGATATGGCGAAGTTGATACTCAGTCTCGATGGCCAGGTGATCAAGGAGTTCACCCTCACCAAGGAGCGATCCACCATCGGCCGCAAACCGCACAACGACGTTCAGATCGACAATCTGGCTGTCAGCGGAGAGCACGCCATCATCATGACCATCCTCAAGGATTCCTTTCTCGAGGATCTTGGCAGCACCAACGGTACGCTGGTCAACGGCCAGCCGGTGAAGAAGCACTTCCTTCAGAACAACGACATCATCGAAATCGGCAAATACAAGCTCAAGTACGTCAACGAAGCGCCGGCCAGCATGAGCCAGGTCGAGTTCGAGAAGACCATGGTGCTGCGCGCTCCCGTCGCAGTATCCAAGGCGGAAACAAAGGCGCCGACCGATACCCAGGACCACGTCCCCCAGGCCGCGAAACTGAGCGACACCGTCATCAATCCCCAGGCCGCGCCGGCGGCGACGGAAGCGCACAAGCCGGCTCCGTCGCAGGCCGCGGCCGCGCCTGCCGCCACGGCAATGCCAGGGGGACAAGGCACCATCCAAATTCTCTCCGGGCCCAATTCCGGCAAGGAACTGCCGCTGCTCAAGCCGCTGACCACGCTGGGCAAGCCCGGGGTGCAGGTGGCGGTCATCGCCAAGCGGCCACATGGCTACTACATTACCCACGTGGAAGGCACCAACTTCCCGGTGGTCAACGGCAAGGCGCTCGATGCCCAGGCCCACCAGCTCAACGATCACGACATCATCGAGCTGGCCGGGGTAAAGATGGAGTTCTTCCTGAAATCCTGAGCCGAACCGCTGCCCGCTCGGACTTTAACTACCCGCGCCAGAGGAGACATCGATAACTAGGGAATCTCTGCATAAGTCCGACGACGCGCGTTGCGCCGGGTGCGGATGACTGCTAGGGACGCCGGAGCGCGGAACAGGGGCCCCTCCGGGGATATGACCGCGTAGGCGGCCCATCGAATGCACATGAGGGGCGTGCAATGCGAGCGACTCCGGGTCGCATCCACCGGCCTGCTCCGCCTGCGCGCTCGGGCTCCGCAGATGCGGCGTTGAGCCGACGCGCTGCGAATCAAGGGAGACAGCTTGAAGAAGCATCTGGTGCGCATTGCGCTCGGACTGGTGGTGATTCTGATTTTTGTCGGCCACGCCGCCCGTTACTACCAAATCCCCTTCGTCAATCGCTTCGAAAACATCATTTACGACGCGCGCCTGCGCCTGACGATGCCCAATAGCATCGATCCACGCCTGGTCATCGTCGACATCGACGAGAAAAGCCTCGCCGCGGAGGGCCGCTGGCCGTGGCGCCGCGACAAGCTCGCGCTGATGCTCGACCAGCTGTTCGATCACTACAAGGTGGGCATCGTCGGCTTCGACGTGGTGTTCGCGGAACGCGACGAAAGTTCCGGCCTGGGGGTGCTCAGGCAGCTCGGCGAGAACCAGCTCCGGGGCAACGCGCAGTACCAGGCGGTGCTCAAGGAGATCGGTCCGCAACTCGAATACGACCGCGCGTTCGCCGAGAAGCTGAGGAATCGCGCAGTTGTGCTGGGCTATTACTTTTCCGATGTCGTGTCGGAAGACGGAAAAGGGCGCGCCACGGGCGCGTTGCCCAAGCCGGGCCTGCCGGCCGGCACCTTCAAGGGCAAGAATATCGACTTTACCCGCTGGATCGGTTACGGCGCCAACCTCGCGGAATTCCAGGAGGCCGCGGCAAGCGGCGGTCACTTCAACCCCTTGCCCGACGAAGACGGTGTGACCAGGCGGGTGCCGATGCTGGCGGAGTACGGGGGCGCGTACTACGAATCGCTATCGATGGCGATGGTGCGCCTCGGGCTGGAATCGCCGCCGGTCGTTCCCGGTTTCCCGGAGGAAAAGTTCTTCACCAGGAACTATCCCGGACTGGAGTGGATCGACATCGGCTCGGTACGCATTCCGGTGGATGTCCAGGTGGCGGCACTGGTTCCCTACCGCGGCCGCCAGGGCAGTTTCAAGTATGTTTCAGGGACCGATGTGTTGCATGGCACGGCACCGATCGACGATCTGAAGAACAAGATAGTCCTGGTGGGTACGACCACGCCGGGGCTGTTCGACCTCAGGGCGACTCCGGTGGCAGGCGTGTACCCCGGAGTGGAAATTCACGCCAATTTGATCACCGGCATGCTCGACGGCAAGATCAAGCAGAAGCCGCCGTATGTGCTTGGCGCCGAGGTGGTGCTGCTGTTGTTTTCGGGTCTGGCGATGGCGCTGGTGCTGCCTCTGGTGAATCCGCTACGCGCCACTATGCTCACGGTGGTGGTGCTGGCGGCCGTGTTCGCCAGCAACGTGCTGGTGTGGACCGAGGGCAACCTGGTGTTGCCCCTGGCCTCGGGCCTGTTGATTATCGCAACGCTGTTTGCGCTCAACATGTCCTACGGCTTCTTCGTCGAATCGCGCGCCAAGCGCCAGCTCACCGGCCTGTTCGGCCAGTATGTACCGCCCGAGCTGGTGGACGAAATGAGCAGGGATCCCGAGTCCTTCTCGATGGAAGGCGAAAGTCGCGAGTTGTCGGTGTTGTTCACCGACGTGCGCGGATTCACCACCATTTCCGAAGGCCTCGACCCGAAGCAGCTCTCCAAGCTGATGAACGAATTCCTCACGCCGCTCACCCGGGTGATCTACAAGCATCTCGGCACCATCGACAAGTACATGGGGGATTGCATCATGGCATTCTGGGGGGCTCCGCTCGACGATCCACAGCATGCGCGCAGCGCCGTGCTCGCGGGTCTGGAGATGCACAAAGTCCTCGACGCGCTGCAGCCGCACTTCCAGGAAATGGGCTGGCCCCCAATCCACATTGGCGTGGGCGTGAACAGTGGCCGCATGAGCGTTGGCAACATGGGCTCGGAAATCCGTCTGGCCTACACCGTGATGGGCGATGCGGTGAATTTGGCTTCGCGCCTGGAAGGCAAGACCAAGGAATACGGGGTCAACATGATCGTCGGCGAAGGCACCCGCGCGGAGGTTCCCGACGTGGTCTTTCGCGAGCTCGATCAGGTGAAGGTGAAAGGCAAGGACAAGCCGGTGACCATTTTCGAACCGATCGGCCTGGCGGTGGAAGTCGACAAGGCGGTGCAGGACGAATTGAAGCTTTGGGGGCAGGCGCTCAAGCTTTACCGGGCGCGCGACTGGGATATGGCAGAATTGCAGTTGCTCAACCTGCAAAAGCGCAACGCAGCGAGCGGACTTTATAAGCTCTTCCTCGGGCGCATTGCCTTATTCCGCAGCAATCCTCCGGAGCAAGGCTGGGACGGCTCCTGGAAATTCGAGACTAAATAGCGATGCTGATCAGGGTACTCGGGTGCAGTGGCGGAATCGGTGGAAACCTGCGCACCACCACGATGCTGCTCGACTACGACGTGCTGATCGACGCCGGAACCGGGGTCGGGGATCTGAGCCTCACCGAGCTGCTGAAGGTGGACCACGTGTTCATCACCCACTCGCATCTCGATCACATCACCTCGCTGCCGTTCCTGGTGGACACCATCGGCCCGATGCGCGATACGCCGATCAACGTGCACTGCACCGAGCCGACGCACAAAATCCTGAAGGACCACATTTTCAACTGGAAGGTATGGCCGGATTTCGCCGAAATTCCGAGCAAGTCCGCGCCGTACATGAAATACACCACGTTTGCAGTGGGCGAATGCGTTAATCTCGGCGGACGCCGGATTACCGTGTTGCCGGCCAATCACGTGGTCCCCGCGGTCGGGTTCCACCTCGACAGCGGCGAGGCAAGTCTGGTTTTCACGGGCGACACCACCACCAACGACGCGCTTTGGGCAGAAGTCAACAAGATCGAGAACCTGCGCTATCTGATCATCGAGACGGCCTTCCCGAACGAGGAGAAGGAGCTGGCGATCACGTCGAAACATCTGTGTCCGAGCATGCTGGCGGAGGAACTGGCCAAACTCAAGCGCCCGGCGCGGGTCTATATCACGCACCTGAAGCCCGGCGCCGGCACGGTGACGATGCAGGAAGTCGGGGAGTATGCGGAACGCTACAACCCCCGCATGTTGTCCAACGGCCAGGTTTTCAAATTTTAGTGCCCCGCTGCCGGGCAAGTCGCGGGTAAGCGGCCCGGAAGTTGCTGGGGTAGTATCCCGGAGTGGCAACCGGCAAACGGAAAAAGGAAGGACGCCATGAGCACAGTCTTTGAGACCAAGCCGCAAACCGGCCATAACCTGGCCGAAATGAGCCATAAACTGGAGTTCCAGAAAAGGCTCCAGGTGGTCACGAACAAGATTCATGCGACCAGCAATATCGACGAGATCATGCTGGAGCTGTCGCAGGATATCTGCGCCGTGTTCGAGGCCGACCGGCTCACCATCTACGTGGTTTCCGACGACAGGACGTCGATCATCTCCAAGGTGAAGACCGGCTTGTCTTCTTTCAAGGACCTGAAGCTGCCGATCAACGAGCAGAGCATCGCCGGCTTCGTGGCGTTGTCGAAGAGGCTCATCAGCATCCGCGATGTCTACGACGACAATGAGCTGCGCGGCCACAACGCTGACCTCAAGTTCCTCAAGGAAGTGGACCGCCGCACCGGATACCGCACCAAGCAAATGCTGGTGGTGCCGATAACGGATGGCCCTGGAGGCGAGCTGATCGGCGTGGTGCAGGTGATCAATGCCAAGAGCGGCCAGCCTTTTTCCGCCGTCGCGGAGGAAGGCGCGACGCATCTCGGTGAAACCCTTGCCATTGCGCTGAAGCAACGCAGCCGCCCGACGGCGATGCTGCGCGGGAAGTACGACCATCTGGTGACCAATGCGGTGCTTTCCGCAGAAGAAATGGAACTCGCGACCCGTTCCGCCAGGCGCAAGAACCGGGACATCGAGGATGTTCTGTCCGACGAGTTCCAGGTCAAAGCGCCGGCGATCGGCGAAGCGCTGTCCCAGTTCTTCCGCGTGCCCTACGAGTCGTTCAAGCAGGACCGGGGCAAGCCCATGGACCTGCTCAGGAACCTGAAGCGCGATTTCGTCGAGAGCAGCTCCTGGGTGCCGATCGAAGACGTGAGGGAAGGCCTGATCGTGCTTACCACCGACCCGGAAAAAGTGCGCGCCTCGAAAGTGGTGGCCAACATCTTTCCCAAGCACAAGGTGGTTTTCAAAGTGTGCACCCGGCGCGAATTCAGCGCCACGCTGGATCAGTTCTTCGGCGCGGATGCCGTGGGTGACACCTCGAACATCACCGAACTGCTGTCCACCATGGACGACGAGGGCGACGACGAGGGTGGGGCCGGAGGCGGAACCGACGACGTATCCCTGGCGCAGGACAACGAACTGGTGAAACTGGTAAACAAGATCATCGTGGACGCCTATCACCAGGGGGCTTCCGACATTCACGTCGAGCCGTATCCGGGAAAGGGCAAGACCGAAGTCCGCTTCCGCAAGGACGGCACGCTGCAACCGTATATTTCGGTGCCGTCGAGCTACCGCAATGCCATTGCCGCGCGCCTGAAGATCATGTGCGATCTCGACATCTCGGAAAAACGCAAACCCCAGGACGGCAAGATTAAGTTCAAGAAATTCGGCCCGCTCGATATCGAACTGCGGGTGGCGACCATTCCGTCTGCGGGCGGCGTCGAGGACATCGTGATGCGTATTCTCGGCGGGGGCGAGCCGATCCCGCTCGACAAACTGGGACTGTCGGAGCGCAACCTCGGCACGTTGAAGGACGTGGTCAGCATGCCTTACGGACTGTTCTTCGTGTGCGGCCCGACCGGTTCCGGCAAGACCACCACGCTGCATTCGGCGCTCGGTTATCTGAACACGCCGGAGACCAAGATCTGGACCGCCGAGGACCCGGTCGAAATCACCCAGAAGGGCCTGCGCCAGGTACAGATGAACGTCAAGGCCGGGCTGACTTTCGCGGTCGCGATGAGGGCGTTTTTGCGCGCCGATCCCGACATCATCATGGTGGGTGAAATGCGCGACAAGGAGACCACCTCGATCGGCATCGAGGCTTCGCTCACCGGCCACCTGGTGTTCACCACGCTGCATACCAACAGCGCGCCGGAGTCGATTGTCCGCCTGCTCGACTTGGGCATGGACCCGTTCAATTTTGCCGACGCATTGCTTGGGGTACTGGCGCAACGCCTGGCCAAGCGGCTGTGCTCCAAGTGCAAGACACCTCACGTGGCTACGCAGGAAGAACTCAAGGGGATTCTCGAGGAGTACTGCGTCGAGCTGAAGAACACCGTGCAATGGAAGCGCGACCCGAAGGCCGCGTACGAATCAATTTACCGCGATTGGGCCAAGCAGTTTGCCGACGAAAAGGGACAATTCAAGTTGTACACGCCGGTTGGATGCGACGTCTGCGGCGGCACCGGCTACAAGGGCCGGGTAGGCCTGCACGAGCTGCTGGTGGGCACCGATTCGCTCAAGAAGCACATCCAGGAGCACTCGCAGGTAGCGGAAATCGTTGCCACCGCGCTTGCCGAAGGCATGCGGACGCTGAAACAGGACGGCATCGAGAAGGTCCTGCAGGGCATTACCGAATTGCATCAGGTCCGGGCAGTCTGCATCAAGTAGGCGATCGCGACCGCACCGGGCAGTCTTTACGCGAGATCACCCTTCCATGAGCGAACCGACCTCGGCCGAACTCTTTCGACGCCTGGAAGAGCTGAACCAGGTCGGGATTTCGCTTTCCAGGCAGAAGGACACCAACCGTCTTCTGGAGGCGATTCTGGTCGCAGCCAAGAAGATCACCACTGCCGACGGCGGGACGCTCTACCGTGTGGACCCGGACAAAAAGCTGGTCTACTTCGAAATACTGCGCACCGATTCACTGAGCATCGCCATGGGTGGAACCACCGGCGTCGAAGTCCCGTTCTACCCGGTCCGGCTTTTCGACGACGACGGTGGCCCCAACAATTCCATGGTGGTGGCGTATTCGGTGCTGCGCGATGAGACCGTCAACATCGCCGACGCCTACGCCGCCGAAGGCTTCGACTTCACCGGCACCAAGAACTTTGACAAGAAGACGGGATATCGCTCGAAGTCGTTCCTAACGGTGCCGATGAAGAACCACGAAGACGAGATCATCGGTGTGCTGCAGTTGATCAATGCCAAGGATCGCGTAACCGGCAAGATTGTGCCGTTCTCCAAGGCCGACCAGCACCTCGCCGAGTCGCTGGCCTCGCAGGCCGCGGTGGCGCTCACCAACCGCCAGCTCATCAACCAGCTCGAATCCCTGTTCGAATCCTTCATCAGCCTCATCAACGCCGCGATCGACGACAAGTCTCCCTACACGGGCGGCCACTGCCAGCGTGTGCCGATGCTCACAATGATGCTTGCGGAGGCCGTCAACGACACCGACGAGGGCCCGCTCGCGGATTTCGCCATGACGGACAAGGACCGGTACGAACTGAAGATCGCCGGGCTGCTCCACGACTGCGGCAAGGTGACCACGCCGGTGCACGTGGTGGACAAGGCCACCAAGCTGCAGACTATTTACGATCGTATCGGGCTGATCGACACCCGCTTCGAAATTCTCAAGCGCGATACCGAGATTGCCACGCTCAGGGCAAAGCTGGCCGCCGGCGACAATCGCAAGGGCGAATGGGAAAGTGCGGAACTTGAAATGAAAGGGCGTCTGCGACAGATTAACGAGGACCGCCAGTTCCTGCGGTTCTGCAATTTAGGGTCGGAGGCCATGCGCGACGAGGATCAGGCGCGGATACGCGAGATCGCCCGCACCTGCCGCTGGCACGATGTTGACGGCAAGGAAGCCGATTTCCTCACCGCTGACGAGGTGAAGAACCTCACCATCCGCTCCGGCACCCTGACCCAGGAAGAGCGGCAGATCATCAATCACCACATCGAGGTGACGATCAAGATGTTGGAGTCGCTCCCATGGCCGAAGCATTTGAAGAACGTGCCGGAATATGCCGGCGGGCACCACGAACGCATGGATGGCAAAGGCTATCCACGCGGACTGACCCGCCAGCAGATGTCGGTGCAGGCGAGGGTAATGGGGATCGCGGACATTTTCGAGGCGTTGACCGCCAAGGACCGCCCTTATAAGAAGGGCAAGACGCTGACCGAGTCGCTGCACATCCTGGGCAAGTTCAAGCTTAACGGTCATATCGACCCGGATTTGTTCGACGTTTTCATGCAGAAAAAGGTGTATCTGAAGTACGCAGAGCGGTTTCTCGACCCGGAACAGATCGACCAGGTCGACGTATCAACAGTTCCCGGCTATGTTTCGCGGTGACGAACTGCGTCAGTTACTGCCGGGTGCCCGGATTGCGTGTCGCCGGATGCGTGTTGACTGGCCGCAGGAGGTACTGATTGGGTGCCGGCGACGGCTTGTTAAAGGTTAAGTCGTGGTCGCAGGATGGCTTTGCAAGAGGCTGTTTTTCAAACGTTTATGGGGATAGCGACAAACCAAGAGGGCGTTACTGGCAGCGTCCGAAGCAGGTTGGCACGGGGATTGCGCTAGTGAGGTAGAACACACGGAATCCAGGTGTGTTTCTTTAATCAACCATCAAGGAGTGATCCATGAAGGCCTTACAAAAGGGTTTTACCCTTATCGAACTGATGATCGTGGTCGCGATCATCGGTATTCTGGCGGCGGTCGCGCTGCCGGCGTACCAGGACTATACGGCCCGCGCCAAGATGTCCGAGGCGATTCTGGCGGCCTCGGCGTGCCGTACCAGCGTTACCGAGACCGTCCAATCGGCTTC
>JBOIFZ010000123.1:0-9448 GCA_050741735.1 Burkholderiales bacterium | reverse complement strand
TGTCGGTCATGCGGGCATCCGCAGTGAACAGCAACACCCGCATACTGCGCGCAAGCGCCTTGGCAGCGAGCGCGCAGGCGGTCTGCAGCTTGTCGTCGACGTGCGTGTAGAACAAAACCTCAGTCATGGAAGAGAGTCAGAATCGAAAAGCTAACCACCAAGGCACCAAGACATCAAGAAAATCATTAATAAGAATTTTGCGAATTAAAAAGCGCGCAGACGGTGCAGGCAATCGGATTTAAGTCGGCCTCCAGTATGTGTCGCGTTCGTTTGTATATCCTCACCATGGAGGTGCTTGATCGGCGCGTCGTTGAACCGTAGTGAGTTTCTCTAGCGTGCTCTTTGTTTTCCTTGGTGTCTTGGTGCCTTGGTGGTTGGTTGTTCCTTATTTAATCCCGGCGCGGGTCATCAGGAATTGGGTCAATAACGGCACCGGCCGGCCGGTCGAGCCTTTCTTACGGCCCGATATCCAGGCAGTGCCGGCAATATCCAGATGCGCCCACTTGAATTTTTTGGCGAAACGGGCGAGGAAGCAGGCTGCGGTGATGCTTCCAGCGGGGCGTCCGCCGATGTTCGCCATGTCGGCGAAGTTGCTGCGCAACTGCTCCTGATAATCTTCCCACGCAGGCATATGCCAGGCACGATCCCAGGACGTCTGCCCGGCGGCGAGGATTTCGTGTGCAAGCTTGTCGTCGTTGGCGAACAGCCCCGAGGTGACGTGGCCGAGCGCGATCACGCAGGCGCCGGTAAGCGTGGCGATGTCGATTACCGCCGCAGGCTCGAAGCGCTCCGAGTAGGTGAGCGCATCGCACAGGATCAGCCGGCCTTCGGCATCGGTGTTGAGAATCTCGATGGTCTGGCCGGACATGCTGGTGACGATGTCGCCCGGCCGGCTGGCGTTGCCGCCTGGCATGTTCTCTGTCGTGGGGATCACGCCGACCACGTTGAGCGGCAGTTTCATCGCGGCTGCGGCCTTCATGGTGCCGAGCACGCTACCGGCGCCGGACATGTCGTACTTCATCTCGTCCATTTCGGCAGAAGGCTTGAGCGAAATCCCACCGGTGTCGAAGGTGATGCCTTTGCCGACCAGCACCACCGGCTTCTGCTGCTTCGGCCCGCCGAGGTGCTCGAGCGTGATCAGCTTCGGCGGCTGGCGGCTGCCGTTCGATACCGACAGCAGCGAACCCATGTGAAGCTTTTCCATGTCCCTGCGTTCCAGCACCGAGACCTTGAGCTTGTGGCTCCTGCCGAGCGCGCGCGCCTGCTCGGCGAGATAGGCGGGCGTGCAGATGTTCGGCGGCAGGTTGCCAAGATCGCGGGCAAAGTTGACGCCCTCGCCGATCGCGATGCCGCGAACGAGCGCGGCGTCGAGTCCCCTTGCCTGCCTGCCGCTGACGCCGAGAACGAGGTGCCGCAGGCGCTTCTTGTCATCTTTCGATTTGCTTTTCAGGCGGTCGAAGCGATAACTGGTCTCCAGCGCCACAGTGGCCGCGTGCATCGTCGCCCACTCGGCGTTGCGTTGCGTGACCCTGACTTCGATTGCGTACAGGGCCGCCTCGCCCACGCCCGCATCGGCGAGCGCGCGCACCGCACCGCGCACGCCGTCGCGATACTCTTTTGCACCCACCTCCTGCTGCTTGCCGAAGCCGACCAGCAGCACGCGGACAGCTGCAACCCCCGGCACGCCATAGAGCATCAGGGTCGAACCGGGCTTGGGTTCGAAGTCGCCCTGCTTGAGAATCCGCGATAGCTGACCTTTTGCCGCACGATCCAGTTCCTGCGCGGCCGGGGAAAGCTTGCCGGAAGCAAAAACCGGCACCGCGACGCAGTCGCTCTTCAACTTCTCCGGGGATGCGGCTTTTATGCTAAATTCCACTGCGAACTCCTCTAACAGGCTGTTGAAAAACTCGATGGCCGAACCAATTCTTACCACCAAGATTCTTTTCAATACCTTATTTTCTATACCTTCCCTTCTATACCCCCTTGAGGGGTGCGCTCGACGGGTGCCCTTGAGGGATGCACAAATGCACCAAGAAGAACTGGCAAAGTATCCGGGTCCGCATTTGCATTCCTTGGCCTTGGTGCCTTGGTGGTTAAATTTCCGGTTTTTCTCTCTGTACTCTCGACGGTATCTGGCACAACAACAACCTGCTAATGCGGTTTTTCATTCAAAGTCTTAGCATTATCTCTTTCACGTTGCCGAAAAGTCAAAGTAGCAGATGATTTTTCAACGCTCCCTGCTGCGGGAGTTTGCCGTGACCGGCATCGCCACTTTAGTCGTATTGCTGGCGATCACCATCACCACCCAACTCATCCGTTTTCTGGGCTACGCGGCTCGCGGCAACATTTCCTCCGATGCGGTCCTGACGTTTCTGGGTTTTGCCAGCATGCGCTATCTGCCGATCCTGCTGTCGCTGACCCTGTTCCTTTCGGTGCTGTTGACCTTGACGCGCAGTTACCGCGATTCGGAAATGGTGGTGTGGTTTACATCTGGGCTGGGGCTGAACGCGTGGATCCGTCCGGTATTGATCTACGCGTTGCCGCTGGTCTTCGTGATCGCGGTCCTGAGCCTGCTGCTGTCGCCCTGGGCGATGGAAAAGACCGACGAGTTCCGCCTTCAGCTCGAGAGCCAGGATGATGTAGCCGCGATTTCGCCGGGTGTCTTCAAGGAATCCCGCCAAGATGAGCGCGTTTACTTCGTCGAGAAACTGGCCGCCAACCTGACCACAGTGGCCAATATCTTCGTGCACTCGGATGAAGACGGCGAAATCGGCACTACAGTCGCCAAACAGGGTTACCAGGAGACTGCGCCCAACGGGGATCGCTTCCTGGTGCTCCTCAACGGCCGGCGCTACATCGGCCCACCGGGTTCGGCCGAGTACCGGATCATCGAATTCAAAAAGTACGCGCTGCGCATCGAGGCCAGAGAAGCCAAGGAGCGCTCGCCCTCGATCAAGTCGCTGTCGACAGCCGAGTTGATCGGGGAAAAATCCGCCGAAGCGCGCGCCGAGCTGATCTGGCGCACAGGGTTGCCGCTGAGCGCGCTGGTGTTGTGCCTGCTGGCGATTCCGATGAGCTTTGTCAATCCGCGCGCCGGACGCTCGCTCAATCTGATGCTGGCGGGGCTGTTGTACATGCTTTACAGCAACATGCTGTCGATCACGCAGGCCTGGGTGGCGCAGGAAAAAATCGGCCCGCTGCTCGGCATGTGGGCAGTGCATCTAGCGATGCTGACGCTGACTTTTGCGCTGTTCTACCTGCGACTTTCGGTATCGCCGCTGCGAAGACTGCGCAGGCGCCGCCGGTGAAGACCCTCCGTCGTTACGTCGCCCGGCAGATTTTCTGGAACACCGCTCTGGTGTTCGGGGCACTGCTATTGCTGTTCGGGTTTTTCGACTTCATCCAGGAACTGGGCGATCTCGGCAAGGGCAGTTATCACCTGTCTCTTGCGGCGATCTATGTGGTACTGAGCCTGCCGGGACGGGCGTACGAAATTCTGCCGGTGGCCGCGCTGATCGGCACGCTGTTCTCGCTCGCGCAATTGGTCGCGCACTCCGAATACACGGTGATGCGCGTGTCGGGCGTATCGATCAGGAGCATGGCATTGGCGCTCGTTCAGATCGGCCTGGCGCTGTCGCTGATTACTTTTCTCATCGGCGAATTCTTGGCGCCCGCCAGCGAGCAGGCGGCGCAGAAGCTGCGGCTCAAGGCCACCAGCAGTAACGTGATCGCACAGGCGTTCCGGTCGGGGTTGTGGGTGAAGGACGACACCAACTTCGTCAACGTCGCCCGGGTCATGCCGGAAACCGTGATCCATGAGGTGAAGATCTACGAGTTCGATTCCGACTACCAGCTGCGCGCGATCAGTCTGGCGAAAACCGGCGAGTACCAGCTCGAGAACCTGTGGCGGCTGAAAGACGTGGTGCAAACCCGGTTCGAGGAAAACCGAACAACCGTGAGCCGCATTCCCGAAGCCTACTGGCGTTCCGTATTGAGTCCTTCGATCCTGAATGTGCTGATGGTGGTGCCGGAACAGATGTCGCTCGGGGAGCTGTATTCCTACATCGAACACCTCAGCGAGAACCGGCAGGAAACGTCACGCTACGAGATCGTGCTGTGGTCGAAGATCATTTACCCGTTCGCGGTTCTGGTGATGATGGTGCTGGCGCTGCCGTTCGCCTATTTCCAGGTTAGCGAGGGCGGGCTGAGCGGCAAGATCTTCACCGGCATCATGCTGGGGATGGGCTTCCATCTGGCCAACCGGCTGTTTGGCCACCTCGGACTGCTCAATGCCTGGCCACCGCTTTTCAGCGCGATCTTTCCCACCCTGGCGTTTCTGGGGGCTGCGGTCTTGATGATGTGGAAGGTGGAAAAAAGATAGGGCCGAGGACCGAGGACTGAGGTTCGAGGACTGAGGACTGAGGACTGAGGTTCGAGGACTGAGGTTCGAGGACTGAGTACTGAGGTTCGAGGACTGAGGACTGAGGTTCGAGGACTGAGGACTGAGGGCCGAGTAGAAGGCAACTGCAATTCCGCTTTTGGTCTTCACTCGAACCTCGAACCTCATACCTCGTACCTCGGTCCTCAGTCCTCGGCCCTCAGTCCTCAGTCCTTTGTTCGTCAACGCGCACGATTCGTGTCTTTGCCATCCGGTCATGCAGGAATTGGCGGTCGCGGTCGACGAAAGCCCAGAGCACGCCGAGGCCCGAAAGTACGCTTGGCACGGCCAGCAGATAGCGACGGAATGCCTGTCCAATCGCCAACGGCTTGCCCTGCTCCGTGACCAGTCGAATGCGCCAAGTCTTCATCGGCAGCGTCTGTCCGCTGCGCGCCCAGCAGAATACGAAGTAGGCTCCGCACACTGCCAGCACGTAGACCTGGAACACCAGACGTAGCAGGCCGGACTGTGCATCGCGTGCAAGGCCGAGGAACAGGTAGGCCGCGACAAAAAGGATCCCGAACAGCAGCACGCCTTCGTACGCGAGACTCAACAGCCGCATTCCCAAGGGCGCCAACCGCAACCGACTTTCCGGACTGGTCGGATTCTCCAGGGGCACGGAAATCAGCGCGGCGAAGGCTGCTCGCCCCGCTTTACGGTATTGGGGTCCGTCGATCCCGGGCCGCGCTTCTCCCTCAGGCGTTGGCGTTTTTCCTCGGGCAAGCGCTGGTACTCCTGCCAGCGCTGATGCAGTTGCTGCCGTTTTTCCGGAGGAAGCTGCTTGAGCTGCTTGTAGCGTTCGCGTGCTTGTGCGCGCTGTTCCGGAGTCAGCGATGCCCACTCCTGCATGCGCTGCTGGATACGCAACTGGCGTTCCGCCGGCAGATTCGGGTAGCGGGCTGCCAGGTCAAGCCAGCGCTTGCGCCTGTCGGGCTCCAGGCGGTCCCACTCCTGCTGCAAAGGCGCCAGGATTCTCTGTTGCTCGGGCGAAAGCTGTGCCCACGACGGTGTGCCAGCCTGCGCATGCACTTCCCCGGCCTGCATCGGATCCGCGTAAAGAAGCGAAACCAGGACTACTGCTGCGGCGGTGTGTGCGACGTATGCGTTAGCCACGTGTCAAAGCCGGGGTCGATATAGGCGTGTAACGGCAGTTCGCCGGCCAGCAGGCCGGCATCCAGTTCTTCTTCGAAATGGTTCGAGATTTGCCAGTAAACGAGCCCGGTGAGGCTGGCAATGACAATCGCCACCGGCAGGACCAGGCGCACGGCAAGGCCTTGCCGCAGGCCCTGGCTGCCCAGCAGTCTGTCCACCCAGGACTTGCCAGGCGAAGAATCGCCGGGGCGATACCGCGCCAGGGCGGCCGCCCGGGCTGCCTCCAGCCGTTGCGCGGTTGAGGTCGGCAACTTTGCCAGGCTGCGGTCGAGTTGTGCAACGATCCGCCTGGCAAGATCGTTCTCGTTCATGGTTCGATTCCCTTCTGCTTCAGAATGACGGCGAGGGCATGGGTGGCGCGCGAGCAGTGCGTCTTGACGCTGCCCTCGGAGCACCCCATCGCCGCCGCGGTTTCCGCGACGTCCAGCTCTTCCCAGTAACGCAAAAGAAAAGCCTGGCGTTGACGGAGGGGCAACTTTTCAAGGGCTTGTCCGATCAAATCCGCAATTTGCGTGCGCTCCATGCGATCGGCCGGGCTGTCGCCCCTGCCCCCGGGGCCATCGGTCACCATGGTCTCGAGCGGGTCGTAATCCTCGGTGGCGTCCCTGGGATGAAACGAGGAAAACAGCGTGGTCCACAGTGACCGGACTTTCTGGCGCCGGTAGAAGTCGCGGATGGTGTTCTGCAGGATGCGCTGAAACAGCAGGGGCAGCTCCGCAGCCGGTCTTCCCGCGTACTTGTCGGTCAACTTCAGCATGGCGTCCTGGACGATATCCAGCGCGACGTGCTGGTCGCGCACCGCAAACACGGCTTGCTTGAACGCCCGCCGCTCTACGTCCGCGAGGAAGGCGGCCAGTTCTTGTCGGGTAGCCAGAAATGTCCCTCGAGACTCCGTGGAAATTCGCTGGCCGATGCATTGCCGGCCGGTGCGGGCAAGCCTGCGCAACCGACCACATCCGCCGGTCCTGCCGGCCGACTCTCAAGGCAGGATTATACGGGGCACGCAGCCGGGTTTGTGGTGGCCGTGCCGGCGCGGGTAAAATGGCACTGGCGCATCCATGCAAAGCGTAAACCTCACCAATCACTTCCTGATCGCCATGCCCAACATGGCCGATCCCCGCTTTGCCAGATCGCTGACCTATATCTGCGAACACAACGACCAGGGCGCGCTGGGGGTGGTGGTCAATCGCCCCACCGACATGACGCTCGGCTCCCTGTTCGAGCAGATCGAGATTCCTCTGGAAAGCCGGACCCTCGGGAGCCTGCCGGTATACTTCGGCGGCCCGGTACAGGTAGATCGCGGTTTCGTCCTGCATCGGCCGGTGGGGGGGTGGCAGTCCACGCTGTCGGTGAACGGGGAGGTCGGGCTGACCACCTCCAAGGATATCTTGCAGGCTTTGAGCCATGGCGATGGCCCCGGCCCCGACAATATCCTGGTGTCCCTCGGATATGCCGGGTGGGCGCCCGGGCAACTGGAGCACGAACTCGGGCAAAACGCCTGGCTGACCGTGCGCGCCGAGCCTTCGGTCATGTTCGACCGGCCGCCTGCGGAGCGTCTGACGGCGGCGATGGAGCTGCTCGGAATCAATCCCGCCAGCCTTTCAGAGGATGCCGGGCATGCGTAACGCAATTTCGGCGGGTGCACCCGAGTGAGGCCGATGGAGAGCAAGCGGCCGGCGTTTCCGCACGCAGCACACAGCACTCAGCACTCGCATTTTGGCACCGTACTTGCCTTCGACTTCGGCGAACGTCGCATCGGTGTAGCCGTCGGGGAACTGCAGCTCGGCATCGCGCACCCGCTCGAGACCATCGATGCCGCGGCCAATGATGCGCGCTTTGCCCTCATCGCCACGCTTCTGCAGGAATGGCGGCCGGTCCTGCTGGTGGTGGGGTTGCCGCTGGCGCTGGACGGAGGCGAGCACCGGTTGACCGGGCTGGCGCGCAAGTTTGCGCAGCGGCTGCACGGTCGCTTTGGCATCGACACCCGGCTGGTCGACGAGCGCCTGACCTCTGTGGAGGCGCAGCGCGAGGCGCGCGAGAGCGGCCTGACTGCTCGCGGCAGCAAACGCCATGTGGACCCGCTCGCCGCGAAACTCATCCTGGAAGCTTTTTTCAATGAGAATGCCTGACGCCGAAGCCCTGCTCAACCAGCTTGCCGAGCGCATGCGCCCGCAAGTCAGCGCGGATACCGCGCTGATCGGAATCCACACCGGCGGCGTATGGCTGGCCGAGCGCCTGCATCGGGCGCTGGGGCTGAAGCAGCCGTTGGGAACCATCGACGTGTCCTTCTACCGCGATGACTACGAAAGCCGCGGGCTGCACGCGCGGGTCAAGCCTTCCGACATCCCCTTCGAGGTTGCCGATGCCGACGTGATCCTGGTCGACGACGTCCTCTACACCGGCCGTACCATACGCGCCGCGATCAACGAACTGTTCGACTACGGGCGGCCGCAGCGAATTCGCCTTGCGGCATTGGTAGACCGCGGCGGCCGCGAACTCCCGATTGCGCCCCAGTTCCTCGGCGCCGAGGTCAAGGTCGCAGACCACGAACAGATCGAACTGCAGAAAAGCGTCGATGGCCGCTTGAGCCTGGTCGTCAATCCCATGCCGGCGCAGGAACGGAAGTGATGTCCTATAACCCGCAACTCAACGCCAATGGCGAATTGCATCACCTGCTCACCATCGAGGGCCTGCCGCGCGACATCATCGTGCGCATCCTCGACACGGCGCACTCCTTTCTTTCCGTCACCGAGCGTGAGATCAAGAAAGTGCCGTTGTTACGCGGAAAGGCGGTATTCAACCTGTTCTTCGAACCCTCGACGCGCACGCGCACGACGTTCGAGATCGCGGCTAAGCGGCTTTCCGCCGACGTCATCAATCTCAACGTCGGCACCTCCTCCCAGACCAAGGGCGAGACCCTGCTCGACACCGTCGCCAATCTTTCCGCCATGCACGCGGACATGTTCATCGTCCGCCATGCCGAGAGCGGTGCCGCGCACCTGATTGCCCGCCACGTCGCACCCTACATCCACGTGATCAACGCCGGGGACGGCCGCCACGCGCATCCGACGCAGGGCTTGCTCGACATGTTCACGATCCGCCACTACAAGAAGGATTTCACCAATCTGCGGGTGGCAATTGTCGGCGACGTCCTGCATTCGCGCGTGGCGCGCTCGCAGATCCACGCGCTGACCAGCCTTGGCGTGCCCGAGGTGCGCGTGGTCGGTCCGCGCACTTTGCTCCCGACTCATGTTTCGGAGCTCGGCGTGCAGGTCTTCCACGACATGGCCAGCGGACTGAAGGACGTGGACGTCGTGATAATGCTGCGGCTGCAGAACGAGCGCATGAACGGGGCGTTGTTGCCCTCCGCGCAGGAATTCTTCAAGTACTACGGACTCACCCCGGAGAAACTCGCCGGCGCGAAGCCGAACGCGATCGTGATGCATCCCGGGCCGATGAACCGCGGCGTCGAGATCGATTCCAGCGTGGCCGACGGCCGCCAGTCGGTGATCCTGCCGCAGGTGACCTTCGGCATCGCCGTGCGCATGGCGGTGATGTCGATTTTGGCTGGAAACGCCTAGAAATTTTCGTTGCAAGGAGAAAATCTAAACCTTAATGCTCACCACGAAGACACGAAGACACGAAGTAATACGAAGTTATACGAAGAAGAGCGAGGGGGAAAAAATTTTTGAGTTCAATTCACCGTGGATTGAGTCTTCCCTCATCCCCAACCCTTCTGCTCTGCTTCAAGTGTTCCCTTGTCCCGGAGGGAGAAGGGTGCACACTGCCCTCTCAGGCATGTATATGGACCCTCTCCCTCCGGGACAGGGCAGGGTGAGGGAGGACTCAGCCCCGGGA
>JBOIFZ010000122.1:0-3166 GCA_050741735.1 Burkholderiales bacterium | reverse complement strand
GAACAGTCGATACAGCGGCGGGTTGTCGAGCGGCCCCATCGGGTGGGTCACGATCACGTTCGGCACGATCGGTGCCGCCGCTTCGACCCGTTCGCGTGGGTTTTCGTCGACGTTGACGATCAGATGAGTTGGCGCCAGCGCCCGGATTTTTTCCAGGTCGAAGTCCTTGGTGCCGCCGACCTTGGCGACCTTCTTCACCTCGGGCTTCGGATGGATGCAGAAGCCGGTGCGGCCGACGATCCGATCACCGAGCCCGAGTTCGAACAGCAACTCGGTAATGCTGGGAACGAGGCAGATGATCCGGGCCTTCGGCCCGGCGGGTGCATGGGGATGCCCGACCGCGTCGGTCAACTGTGATAATCCTGTCTTCACGCGATATCTCCGACACAAGCTACGGCTGGCGCTTGGCCACCTGTTTCCCAGCGGTGCGCATGTTGCGCGCCCAACGCGGCTGCGAGCCGGCCGCAACCGGGGCCGAGGACAGCGGTATCAGGCTCTCCTTCAATGTTCGCAGCACGAAGCTCGATTTGCTGTGCCGGATCCCGGGAATCCGGTACAGGCGCTCGCGCAACAGGCGCTCGTAATCGCGCGTGTCCTTTACCGCGATGCGGATGTAATAGTCGTAATCTCCGGACACCAGGTAGGCCTCGAGCACTTCCGGGATCTGCTCCAGCGTCCTGCCGAAATCGTAAAGTGTCTCGTCGGTGTGGCTCTCGAGAGTGACTTGTACGATCACCGTCTCGGTAAAGCCGATGGCGGACGGATCGATGCGGGCGGTGTAGCCCTGGATCACACCGTTGGCCTCCATTTTCTTGATCCGGTTCCAGCACGGCGTCGGCGACAAGCCCACGCGTTTGCTGATGTCCTGCAGGCTCGCGCGCGCGTCTCCCTGCAGCACCTTCAGTATCGCCAGATCGAACTTATCGACATTCATTCTTTCAAATTAACTTTCAGTAGAAAACTTTCCTTAATATACCGTATTACTTAGGTAAAGAGGATGCTTTTTCTCCGGGCAGGCGGGTAGGATGTGCTTGCCGGCACACAGGGTGGCACCAATTAACGGGCGACCTCAGGACGCGCATGATGTCTAGGGAAGCTCTGCATGAGTCCCGCATGCGCGACCGGGGCGTTTCTGGACGAGGGCAACACCGCGGGGACGCCACCGAACCCATGGCGGTGTGCCTTATGTCCGAATTCCCACAGGAGTCAGACATGCAAGAAGTCACATTGGACGACAAGTACGTTTCCGATCAGGGGCGCGTTTATTTGACCGGCATCCAGGCGCTGGTGCGCCTGGCTCTGGTCCAGCGCCGGCGCGATCTGGCGGCGGGGCTCAATACCGCCGGCTTCATCTCCGGCTATCGCGGTTCACCGTTGGGCGGACTCGACCAGGCGCTGTGGAAGGCAGCCGAACACCTGCAAGCGCATCACGTCAAATTCCAGCCCGGCGTCAACGAGGAACTCGCCGCCACCGCCGTGTGGGGCACGCAGCAGGTGCACCTCATCGGCGAGTCGGATTACGATGGGGTGTTTGCCATGTGGTACGGCAAGGGACCCGGCGTGGACCGTTGCGGCGACGTGTTCAAGCATATGAACTTCGCCGGAACTTCGAAGCACGGCGGCGCGCTGCTGGTTGCGGGCGACGACCACGGTGCCTACTCCTCCACGCTTCCCCACCAGAGCGATCACCTGTTCTCGGCCTCGATGATCCCGGTCCTGTACCCGTGCAACGTGCACGAGTACATCGAGCTGGGATTGCACGGCTGGGCCATGTCGCGGTTCTCCGGATGCGCGGTCGGATTCAAGGCGCTGGCCGATACGGTCGAGTCGTCTGCTTCGATCGAGGCCGACCCGTTTCGCATCCAGACCCTGCTGCCCGAAGACTTTGTGTTGCCCGAAGGCGGGCTGAACAGCAGGCTTTCGAGCAATCTCCTGGGTCTGCAGGCGCGCGCGCAGGAGGCGCTGATGCAGGACTACAAGATCTACGCCGCGCTGGCGTACTCACGCAAGAACAAGCTCAATCGCACCACGATCGACTCGCCAAACGCGCGGCTTGGCATCATCGCTTCAGGCAAGTCGTACATGGACGTGCTGGAAGCACTGGAAGAGCTCGGCGTCAACGAGCAGAACGCGGCACAGATCGGCATCCGTGTATTCAAGGTCTCGATGTCCTGGCCGCTGGAACCGGACGGGGTGCGCGAATTCTCCAAGGGGCTGGAAGAAATCCTGGTCGTCGAAGAAAAGCGCCAGATGGTCGAGTACCAGCTCAAGGAGCAGCTCTACAACTGGCACCCCGACGTGCGACCAAGGGTTATCGGCAAGTTCGACGATCAGGGCGAATGGGTGCACCCGCGCGGCGAATGGCTGCTCCCTGCCAAGGCCGATTTCTCCATTGCGCAGATCGCCCGCGTCATCGCCGGGCGCATCGGGCGCTTTCACCAGAGCGATCTGATCAAGGCACGGCTTGCATTTTTGGAGGCGAAGGAGGCGGTGCTGAAGAAGGCGGTGAACACGCCCGTGCGCCCGCCGTACTACTGCTCGGGATGCCCGCACAATACCTCGACCAAAGTGCCCGACGGCAGTCTGGCGCTGGCCGGCATCGGCTGCCACGTGATGGCGACCGTAATCTATCCGGAGCACAACAAGAGCCCGACACACATGGGTGGCGAGGGCGCGCCGTGGATCGGCCAGGCGCCGTTCTCGAAACGCACGCACATCTTTGCCAATCTCGGCGACGGCACCTATTTCCATTCCGGCTCTCTCGCAATTCGGGCAGCGCTCGCCGCGAACGTCAATATCACTTACAAAATCCTCTACAACGATGCCGTGGCGATGACCGGGGGCCAGCCGGTCGACGGCCAGATTTCGGTGCCAATGATCGCGCAACAGGTGGCGGCCGAAGGCGTCGGGCGCATCGCGGTCGTAACGGAAGACCTCACGCGCTACCAAGATCTCTCGCAATTACCGGCGCTTGTCACGCTGCATGGCCGCAAGGACCTGGAAACGGTGCAAATGGAACTCAGGGAATATCGCGGCGTTTCGGTGCTGATTTACGACCAGACCTGTGCGGCGGAAAAACGCCGCCGCCGCAAAAAAGGCGAGTACCCGAAGGCCACGCAGCGGATATTCATCAACGAAGCCGTCTGCGAAGGCTGCGGCGACTGCG